>NZ_CP134062.1:6600000-6790973 GCF_031583025.1 Mycobacterium sp. Z3061
CCGTCACCGACCGCGTCCAGGAATACCCGGGCGAACGGGTCCCGGATCAGCGGATTCTCACTCTCGGTCTCGGCGGCCCGGGCGGCGGCCACGCCGAGCGCGGTCGATCCCACGCTCTGGGTGATCTCCCACGAATCGTTGTCAGTGCGCGGCATGCCGGCCCCCTCGCCAGAAGTAGTGAGTTTCGCAAACTATTCTTCCCGCCGCGGGCGCCGCGCGCCGCTCCCCTACCCTTTTTCCCAGACGGTCTACAGGTTGCAAGGGAGCACCATGACACGCACGCCGCAGGAAGTGTTCGCCCACCACGGAAAGGCACTCGTCACCGGTGACCTCGACGAGATCGTCGCCGACTACTCCGACGACTCGGTGGTGATCACCTCCGCCGGCGTTGCCCGAGGCCGTGACGAGATCCGTCAGGTCTTCGTCACGCTGCTCGACGATCTGCCCAGGGCGGACTGGGATTTGAAGACCCAGGTCTTCGCCGGGGACGTGCTCTTCCTCGAGTGGGCGGCGGTGGCCGCGGGCACCCGGGCCGACGACGGCGTCGACACTTTCGTCTTCCGCGACGGCATGATCTGGGCGCAGACCGTCCGCTACACCCTGCAAGGCACCGCATGACCGGCGTGGATCTTGACGCCGTCGCTCGGTGGATGACGGAGCAGGGGCTGGGCGAGGGTCCGCTGCAGGACGTGACCGCGGTGACGGGCGGCACCCAGAACGTCATGCTGCGCTTCACCCGATCCGGCCGGCCCTACGTGCTGCGACGGGGTCCACGGCACCTGCGCCCGCGCACCAACAGCGTGATTCTGCGGGAAACACGCGTGCTGGCCGCGCTGGCCGGCTCCGATGTGCCGCATCCCCGGTTGATCGCCACGTGTGACGACACCGCCGTGTTGGGTGACGCGGTCTTCTACCTGATGGAGCCGATCGACGGGTTCAACGCCGGGGAAGGATTGCCTGAACTGCACACCGGCAATCCCCAGGTGCGGCACGGCATGGGGTTGTCGATGGCCGACGCGCTGGCCAAGCTCGGCGCCGTGGACCACGTCGGGGTCGGGCTGGCGGACTTCGGCAAGCCGGAGGGCTTTCTGGAACGTCAAGTGCCACGCTGGCTTTCGGAGCTGGAGTCCTACCAGGAGTACGACGGCTACCCCGGTCCCGACATCCCCGGCATCGCCGAGGTGTCCGGCTGGCTGGAGCGCCACCGGCCGACCCAGTGGACGCCGGGCATCATGCACGGCGACTACCACGCGGCCAACGTGATGTTCTCCCCCACCGGCCCTGACGTGGTGGCGATCGTGGATTGGGAGATGTGCACCATCGGCGACCCGCTGCTGGACCTGGGCTGGCTACTGGCGACCTGGCGCCAGGATGACGGGTCGAGCGTGTTCAGCCACGCCTTGGGCGGCACCGATGGCCTGGCCAGCACCGACGAGCTGCTGGAGCGCTATGCCGCGAACACGACGCGCGATCTGTCGGACATCACCTGGTACACCGTGCTGGCCTGCTTCAAGCTGGGCATCGTCATCGAGGGCACGCTGGCCCGCGCCTGTGCGGGCAAGGCCGAGAAGGCGGTCGGCGACGCGCTGCACGCAGCGACCGTGCATTTGTTCGAGCGGGCGCTGACGCTGATCGATACGCAGGACTAGCGGACGAGGGTCTCCTGCCGCCGGACGCCTAGGTCGCGCTCGGTGCCCCTGCCGCCGGGTCCGCCCTCGCCGAACGACCTGCCGCTGCGTGAGCGACCCGCGGCGATGGCGCCCGATGCGCCGGCCGAGCCGGCTCGTCTGCCGGCCATCGGCGCGGTGCCGGCCAGGGGCCCCGTCGCGACCGGCCGGACAGTGCCCGCGCCGGCACCGGCACCCCGGCCCGGCGCGACGCTGCCACGGTTGCCGGACAGCAATCCAATCGACCTGCCGCCCCGCGCCGACGCCGACCCGATCCCGGCACCGCCGGCGGGTCCGATCAGGGACTGCACCGGCGTGGTCGTGCTGGGCGCCGACTGGTTGACGGGCTGCAATGGCTTGGCGTTCGCCCCCTCGGCGGAGGCGTAGGCGTTCGACGAGGCGTTCATCGCCTGGACGAACTGGTCATGCAGCTTGGCCGCCTGCACCCCCATCGCCTGATACTGCTGGGCGTGCGCGCCGAAGACGCTGGCCATGGCCGCCGACACCTCGTCGGCCCCGGCCGCCATCACGCTCGTGGTAGGTATCGCCGCCGCGGCGTTGGCCGCGTCGAGTGTCGAGCCGAGGCCGGCCAAACTCGACGCAGCCTCCGACAGCAATTGGGGCTGTGTAAACAAGAATGACACGACGGCATCCCCCGGACTTTTCGACGTCTGGAATGCCGAGAATGCTATTGAAAATGCGCAGGTAGACCAAGTGTTGAGATCTGCTGGCTGTCGGATCGTTATTAGACCGTTATATCCGGCTGCGGCCGTGTAAAAAGCCTGGACAGGCACGAGGCGTGAAGCGCGCCCGAAGGGATTCGAACCCCTAACCTTCTGATCCGTAGTCAGATGCTCTATCCGTTGAGCTACGGGCGCCAGTGTTCAGTTGTGGTCTAGCAGGTGTTGCGTGGCGGAGGCGAGAGGATTTGAACCTCCGGTTCCCTTTGAGGGGAACAACTCATTAGCAGTGAGCCCCATTCGGCCGCTCTGGCACGCCTCCATGGCCTTCCAAAGGGTACCCGACCCCGGATACCGAAGCCGCCGGAGGCATAGCGTACACAGCCGCGACATATGCTGTCGAAGTGACCGCCCGCCTGCGGCCCGCGCTGGCCGGGCTGCCTGTTTACGTTCCCGGCAAAACCGTGCCCGGTGCTATCAAGCTCGCGAGCAACGAGACGGTGTTCGGCCCGCTACCCAGCGTCCGCGCCGCGATCCAGAACGCGACCGACCTGATCAACCGCTACCCCGACAACGGCTGCGTGCAGCTCAAGGCCGCTCTGGCCGAACATCTCGGTGGCTTCACGCCAGCACACGTGGCCGTTGGCTGCGGCTCGGTCAGCCTGTGCCAGCAACTGGTGCAGATCACCGCGACCACGGGCGACGAGGTGGTGTTCGGCTGGCGCAGCTTCGAGCTCTACCCGCCGCAGGTGCAGGTCGCCGGCGCCACCCCGGTGCAAATACCGCTGCGCGACCACACCTTCGACCTGGACGCGATGCTGGCCGCCGTCACCGACTGCACCCGGCTGATCTTCGTCTGCAACCCCAACAACCCGACGTCCACGGTCGTCGAACCCGACGCGCTGACCCGCTTCGTCGAAGCCGTCCCGTCGGACATCCTGATCGTCATCGACGAGGCTTACGTCGAGTACATCCGCGACGGCATGGCGCCCGACAGCCTGGGCCTGGTCCGCGCCCACGACAACGTCGTCGTCCTGCGCACCTTCTCCAAGGCGTATGGCCTGGCGGGCCTGCGCATCGGCTACGCCGTCGGGCACCCTGATGTGATCACCGCGCTGGACAAGGTCTACGTCCCATTCACCGCGACCAGCGTTTCGCAGGCTGCCGCGATCGCGTCGCTGCAGGCGGCCGACGAACTGCTCGAACGCACCGACGCGGTGGTCGCCGAGCGGCGACGGGTCAGCGCGGCGCTGCGCGAGGCGGGCTTCGAACTGCCGGCGTCCCAGGCCAACTTCGTCTGGCTGCCGCTGGGCCCTCGCACGTGCGACTTCGTCGAGCGGGCCGCCGAGGCGCTGATCGTCATCCGCCAGTACGGCTCCGACGGTGTCCGCGTCACCATCGGCGCGCCGGAAGAAAACGATGCCCTGCTGCGGTTCGCCCGCGGCTGGATCTGACGGGCCCCGCAGCCCACGCGACCGTGAAGCTGGCCGCACGTCCGGCGTCGAACGTGAAGCTGGCCGCACACTCGGCGCAAGAGGGGGCCGCGCTAGCCGGGATTGCGGCCGGTGAACGCGATCAGCCGGGTCAGCGGGTCGGCGTCATCGGCCACCTCGACCGGGTCGTCGAATCCGGCCGCGCCGCGTTGTTCCGGCCTGATCACCTGGTGTGCCAACCCCAGCACGTAGTCGGCCAGCGAATCCGGGGCATCCACCTCATGCCCGACGGCGCGCGCGTAATCCCAGGCGTGCACCAGGAACTCGAGAGAGAAGACGGCGACGGCCACCCGCGCGGGCATCGACCCGCCCCCGAATGCGACCTCACCGTCCAGACCGTGCTTGTGCCAGGCGTCCAGGGCCGGACGTGCGGTGCTGACCACCAGCTGCTCCACCGACTCGGTGTCCTGCGGCACCTCGAACCGCGCGCCGACCATGCCGCCCAGGCTGGTGATCGATCGGATCAGATGCGCGGTGAGGTCCTTGACGTTGTACTCCGAGCACGGCGTCTGCTTGGTCTTGTCAGAGCCGGCCACGGTGTGCAGCACCTGCTGCAGCACCCCGAGGGTCAGCTCGGCGCTGCGCAGCTCGTCGGTGGGTGGCGATTCGGGGCCGGGTACCAAGTCGTCGGGCATAGCAGCCACGCTACGGTCTCGACATGGGCGCAACATACGAATCGGTCACCGTCGAGATCAAGGACCAGGTAGCGCAGGTGACGCTGATCGGTCCGGGCAAGGGCAACGCGATGGGGCCCGCATTCTGGTCGGAGATGCCAGACGTGTTCGCGACACTGGACGCCGATCCCGACGTCCGCGCCATCGTCATCACCGGGTCGGGCCGGAACTTCAGCTACGGCCTGGACGTGCCGGCCATGGGCGGCTCATTCACCCCACTGCTGTCCGGTGAAGCCCTGGCCGGGCCACGTGCGGTCTTCCATCGCGAGGTCAAGCGCATGCAGGGCGCCATCACCGCGATCGCCGACTGCCGTACTCCCACGATCGCCTCGGTGCACGGCTGGTGCATCGGCGGCGGTGTCGATCTCATCTCGGCGGTCGACATCCGCTACGCCAGCTCAGACGCCAAGTTCTCGGTGCGCGAAGTCAAGCTGGCCATCGTCGCCGACGTCGGCAGCTTGGCCCGCCTGCCGCTGATCCTCAATGACGGGCACCTACGCGAACTCGCGCTGACCGGCAAGGACATCGACGCCGCCCGCGCCGAGAAGATAGGCCTGGTCAACGACGTGTACGACGACGCCGAGGCCACGCTCGCGGCGGCCCACGCCACCGCCGCGGAGATCGCCGCCAACCCTCCGCTGACCGTGCACGGCATCAAGGATGTGCTCGACCAGCAGCGCATCTCGGCGGTGTCGGAGAGCCTGCGCTATGTGGCCGCCTGGAACGCGGCGTTCCTGCCGTCCAAGGACCTGACCGAGGGCATTTCGGCGACGTTCGCCAAGCGTCCGCCGCAGTTCACCGGCGAGTAGCGACCCAGAGGGCACCCGCCAACCAGGCCGTCGCGATCACCAAGCCGGCGAACTCCAGCCAGCCCACCGTTGCGCCGTCGCGATGACCGGTGTCGACCAGGTGGCTGACCGCATGCAACGCCCAGTGCGCGGTGGCGAACGCCAGCGCCGGCACCCGCCAGGCCGGCCAGCGCAGCGCCGCCAGCAGCAACAGACCGAGCGGTAGCTCGAAGGATGCGTTGTCGAAGATGTAGTGGTCGTTTCGGACGCCGAAGGCGCCGAGGCTGTCGAAGAAGGCGCCCGGCGCCACGATCATGAATAAGCCGAGACCCACCGAATAGAACCCGAAGACGAGCAGGATCACCTCGACGTAGCGCGAGCGGGCGGCCATGGCTTCAAAGTTAGGCTGATCGGTGATGACTTCAACACCCGATGGCCGGATCCGTGTGCCGGCCGACCTGGACGCCGTCACGGCGATCAGCGAAGAAGACCATTCGGAGATCGACAGCGCCGCCGTCGAAAGGATCTGGCAGGCCGCCCGGCACTGGTATCAGGCCGGCATGCACCCGGCTATCCAGCTCTGCATCCGGCGCAACGGGAAGGTGGTGCTCAACCGCGCGATCGGCCATGGCTGGGGCAACGCGCCCACCGACGAACCCGACGCCGAGAAGATCGCCGTCACCACCGACACCCCGTTCTGCGTGTACTCGGCGGCCAAGGGCATCACCGCGACCGTGGTGCACATGCTGGTCGAGCAGGGCGTCTTCGCACTCGATGACCGCGTCTGCCAGTACATCCCCAGCTACACCAGCCACGGGAAAGACCGGACGACGATCCGGCACGTGCTCACCCACAGCGCGGGAGTCCCGTTCCCCACCGGTCCCAAGCCGGACCTGCGCCGCGCCGACGACCACGAATACGCACAGGAGCAGCTCGGCAAGCTAAGGCCGCTGTACCCGCCGGGCCGGATGCACATGTATCACGCGCTGACCTGGGGCCCGCTCATGCGCGAGATCGTCTACGCGGCAGCAGGCAAAGACATCCGCGACATCCTCGCCGCGGAGATCCTGGATCCGTTGCACTTCCGGTGGACCAATTTCGGCGTCGCACCGCAGGACATCCCGCTGGTCGCGCCCAGCCACCCCACCGGCAAACCGCTTCCGCCGGCCATCGCGGCGATCTTCCGCAAGGCGATCGGCGGCACCGTGCACGAGATCATCCCGTATACGAACACCCCGGCCTTTCTGTCCACCGTGGTGCCGTCGTCCAACACCATCTCCACCGCGCACGAGCTGTCCCGATTCGCCGAGATCTGGCGCCGGGGCGGCGAACTCGACGGTGTTCGCATCATGAGCCCGGAACGGATGTACGGCGCCGTCCAGGAATCCCGGCGGTTGCGGCCCGATGTCGCGGTGGGACTGATGCCGGCCCGCTGGGGCACCGGTTACATGCTGGGCACCGAGCGCTTCGGGCCGTTCGGCCGCAACGCACCGCAGGCGTTCGGCAACCTCGGCCTGGCCAACATCGCGATCTGGGCCGACCCGGCGCGTGGCATGTCCGCCGGGTTGATCAGCAGCGGGAAACCCGGCAAGGATCCCGAGCTCAAGCGCTATAAAGCCCTGATGGACACGATTGCCGCGTCGATTCCACGCGTCTGAACGTTTGTCCCAGGCCTGCGCGGGCAACCACCGCGGATGGATTCCGAACGCTTCCGCCAGCTCCTGGACACGCGCGGCCCATTCGTGTCGATGTACTTCGAAGACACGCACAACACTCCCGACGCCGACGAACAGCTCGAGCTCAAGTGGCGCGCACTGCGTGACCAACTGGAAAGACAGGGCGTCACCGACGAACTGACCGCCGAAATCGAGCGCGCGGTGATGGACCTGCGGCCACCCGTCGGCTGGAGCGGCCGTGGAGTGGTCGCCGGCGCCGACGGCGTCGTCGTCAACGAGCACCTGCTGCGTCCGACCGCGATGACGGTGGTCCGTGTCTCGGAGCTGCCCTACATCGTCCCGATCGTCGAGCACGGCTTCGTCACCCCCGCCTACCTGCTGATCGAGGTCGATCATGCGGGCGCCGACATCACCATCCACATCGACGGCGTCTTGGAAACCGAGACCGTCGACGGTGGCGGCTATCCGGTGCACAAGGCGTCCGGTGCCGAAACCGCCGGATACGGCGACCCGCAGCAACGCACGGACGAAGCCGCCCGTAAGAACATCCGCGCGGTGGCCGACCGTATCGCCGAGCTGGTGGACGGGACGGCGGCCGATGCGGTGTTCGTGGTCGGCGAAGTGCGTTCTCGCTCCGATCTGGTCAAGGCTCTCGCCGACCGGGTCCGGGACCGCACGGTGCCCCTGGAAGTCGGGGCACGAAACAGCGGACACGACGTCACCGAGGTGCAGAGCCACATCGACGCCTGGTTCGCCAACCGGCGAATCCGTGAAATCGATTATGCCGCACAGCGTTTCGATGCCGAAATGGGCCGGAATTCGGGGCGCGCCGCCGAGGGCCTGGACGCCGTGTGCTCAGCGCTGCGCCAGGGTGCCGTGGAAACGCTGATCGTCGGCGAGATCGGGGACGCCACGGTGGTCACCGACGAAGGACTCACCACCGTCGCGCCGAACCACCAGGTGCTCTCCGAGCAGGGCGCTGCACCCGCCAAGACGTTGCGCGCCGATGAGGCGCTGCCGATGTTCGCGGTGTCGGTCGGGGCCTCGCTGGTGCGCACCGACGAGCGCATCGATCCGGCCGACGGCATCGCCGCGGTGCTGCGGTACGCGCCGACGCTGCACTGAGGGTTTCGGGTTTTGAGTCTGCGCTCAGGGCGGCCGGTACTCGCAAGAACTCGCCCCACGCGCAGAGCCAACGCCCACAAGTGAGCGGTGGCGGAGGGATTTGAACCCCCGGACGGTTTTAGCCGTCTCTCGCTTTCAAGGCGAGTGCATTAGGCCGCTCTGCCACGCCACCGCAGATAAGGGTAGCGGTGCTTGTAGCGTGGCCAGCATGCGCGCCATCGTCGCCGAAACCGCCGAGCGGTTGGTCTGGCAAGACGTCCCCGATGCATCCGCCGGACCCGGTGAAGTACTGATCAAGGTGGCAGCGGCCGGCGTCAATCGCGCCGACGTGCTGCAGGCCGCCGGCAAGTACCCGCCGCCCCCGGGCGCCAGCGAGATCATCGGCATGGAGGTCAGCGGGACCATCGCCGACGTAGGTGCCGATGTCACCAAATGGACTGTCGGGCAGGAGGTTTGCGCGCTGCTGGCCGGTGGTGGCTACGCGGAGTACGTCGCTGTTCCGGCCGGACAGGTGCTGCCGGTGCCGGCGCCCCTGGATGTTGTCGATGCCGCCGGCGTCCCCGAAGTGGCGTGCACGGTCTGGTCGAACCTGGTGATGACCGCCCATCTGGGCCCCGGCCAGCTGGTGCTGCTGCACGGCGGGGCCAGCGGCATCGGCAGTCACGCGATTCAGGTGGCACGCGCGCTGGGCGCCCGGGTCGCGGTCACCGCCGGCTCGGCGGAGAAGCTCGAACTGTGCCGGGAGCTGGGCGCCCAGATCGCCATCTCCTACCGCGACGAGGACTTCGTCGCGCGGCTGAGGCAGGAGACCGACGGCAGAGGCGCCGACGTGATCCTCGACATCATGGGAGCGGCCTACCTGGACCGCAACGTCGACGCGCTGGCCACCGACGGGCAGCTGGTGATCATCGGCATGCAGGGCGGGGTGAAGGCCGAACTCAACATCGGCAAACTCATGGCCAAACGGGCCCGCGTCATCGGCACCACGCTGCGCGCCCGCCCGGTGAGCGGGCCCAGCAGCAAGAGCGCCATCGTCGACGCGGTGACGACCTCGGTCTGGCCGATGTTCGCCAGTCAGAGGGTGCGGCCGATCATCGGCAAGCGCCTGCCGATTCAGGACGCGGCCGAAGCGCACCGCCTGCTGCAGTCCGGCGAGACGTTCGGGAAGATCCTGCTTACGGTTTAGTCGGCCCTTATCAAGCCCTGCGGGCTAGCGCCGGGAATACGGTGGCCGTCCCGTGTCGGCCCTTTAATTCGACTTTCTCGCTTGCCCCCCAAGCGAATTGCGACGCGACTACCGGGTGCACCCCACTCGAGACCAATACCGGCGCCCGCCCCTGGCGGCCGGCCAGCCCGGCGATTCGAAACGCTACGTTGGCCGCATCTCCGATTACCGCGTCAGCCGATCTCGTCATCGCGGCCAATGCGGCCATGCCCGTCACCACACCCCAGCCCATGTGAATCGGCGAGCCATCCGGGCTTCTCAGCGGCAACTTCGGCGCGAGTTCGTCGACGCACGCATTCGCGGTGAGCGCAAAATCGACGGCCAGCTCAGCGGCATCCGGGAAGTTACGCAGCTCCCAGACCGCGAACAATGCATCGCCGGCGTAGTGGCTCAGCGTGCCGTGGTGGGCGCGCAGTATTCCGCCCAGTTGACGCCACAGCGTCTGCAGACTGCGGGCGACAATCCCCTCCTCTGTCACCTGCGAGATCGTCGAGTAGTTGACGATGTCGCCCACCACCATCACCATCGCAGACTTGCCGATCCGGGCGAGCGTGCTCTTCACCACCCGGCGGGGGACGGTGTTGAACCCCTGCGAGCGGAATTTCAGGATCACGTCGCCGATGCGAATCTCGTCGCCGGGCCGGATTGCCAGTGCGACCGCTCGTTCGACGCCGACACCGTTCAGCAACGTTCCATTACTGCTGGTGTCGATAACGAAAGCCTGGTCCGCCGCGGCGTCCAGCCGAATTTCCAGGTGGGTGCGGGAGATCTCGGGATCGGTGATCACCAATCGCCGCGACTCGCTGATTCCCGCGCATTCACGACCGACGAACAACTGATCAAAGATCGGGACACTGCGCGCCGGCCCACTCTGGTCCGACACGTCCAGATAGCCCAAGGGTTCCCCGAGCTGTTCACCCGGCACGTTGATAGCTACCACAATCGCCTCGCTGCTAGAGGTTGTCACTGCGATCTCAGTGCTTTGGTGGCGATCTGATGCGCGATGCTGGCTGCGACGGCATCCGACGGGCTCGCGTTGCAAGCCTGGACGTCAACGGCGACATTGCTGGCCACCGCCAGCGCCCGCTGACAGTTGATCCCCGCCTTTGCAGGGCTGGTCAACGAGGCGCTCAGGGTGCCGTTGGTATTCGATACCGGCCCGACGACCTCCACCAGATCGGGCAGGCCGGTGCCGGGCGCGGTGATGGTGAGCTGTCTGTTGGAGCAGGCCACCCAGCGCTGGGCGGAGGCAGTGAAGAACGCATCCGCCTCCTGCGCGGAGGGAAACAGCACCGCCAACTGAATGACATCGTGAAGCGGTGGGCCGTAGGCGGGCTGTTTGAGCTCCTGGCCACGCACGGCAGTCCACCCGCTGTCGGCATAGACCGCAGTCGACCCCGCCGCCGTCAGCGCTACGCACGCCTGGTCCGACACGCTGGCGGGGCCGTTTCCCGGCAACGTGGTGACCGAGCTTGTCACCGTCATTCCAGATGCCCCCATTGCGGCGCCGATCTGGTCGGGGGTAAGCAGCAACCCCTCCAGCGCGGCCTCCGCGATCGGAGGCACCTTCGGCGTCGAAGGCGCCGCGGACTGCCCGGTTGAGGTTTGAGATGCGCTCGAGCGCGATCGGGTCAGTAGGACGGCGATGCCGACGGCGCCCGCGGTCAAGACCACGACGGCCGCGACGGTAACGGAGATCAGTGCAGCGCGACGTCGAGGCCGTAGCGTCCCCGCGACCGGCCCAGGGGGGGGCCGGTCAGGCGGTCGGGGTTGCGCGGCAGGGGCCCATCCGGGTCGGTGCTGATGGATTGCTACGCGGTCCGATGGGGCGTCCCGTTGCCACATCGATTCGGTCGGGGCCGACGCGTAATCGGGACGTGGAATGGACGACCCCGCGGAGCGGGTCGGCTCGCCGGGCGGGGTCGGGAGGATGGGCGATGTGCGCGACGGCGCGGTAGACAGCGCGCGTTGCGCGGCCGTGGCCAACTCGTGGGCACTCTGGAAGCGCTCGGCGGGGTCCTTAGCCATGCCGCGGGCAATGACCTCGTCGAACCCGCCGGGAAGGCCCGGCCGGGTCTGGCTGAGCAGGGGCGGATCCATCATCAAATGCCCGGCCATTTGTTGCTCGACGCTGTCACCCTCATATGGGGAGTTACCGGTCAGGCATTCATGCAACAAACATGCCAGCGCATAAACATCGGAACGGGCATCGGCCACCCCGGCGGTAAAGCGTTCCGGCGCCATATAGGCCCACGTGCCCACGATCATTCCCGTGCCGGTCAACTTGGTGGCCGTGGTCTGGTGGGCGATGCCGAAATCGATCAGATAGACAAAGTCACGCGGCGTGACGAGCGCGTTGGAGGGTTTGATATCGCGGTGCACCAGTCCGGCGGCGTGCGCTGCATCCAGCGCCGCGGCCACCTGCTCGATGATGTGCGTTGCCCGCGTGGGGCTCATCGGCCCGTCTCGTCGCAGCAGGGCCGCTACGTCGATGCCTTTGATGATCGGCATCACCAGATAGAGCCGGCCGTCGATTTCGCCGGACTCATAGACGGGGATGATGTGCGGTTCATTCAATCGGGCCGCGGTGTGGGCCTCACGACGGAAGCGCATTTCGTACCCCGGAGCGGTGGCCAGTTCGGGAATCAACACCTTTATCGCAACATCGCGATCCATCATGGTGTCGTGGGCTTCGTAGACCTTGCCCATGCCGCCCTCGCCGATGACCGACCGCAATCGGTACCGGCCGAACTCCACCTCATCCATCTTGATCGAATGGCCTGCCGGGGCGTTGGTCAGGCGACATCGTAGTAAAACGTCCCACTACCACCGTACTGGACGTAAATCGGCATAAATTGGAAAGGTATATTTCCGGTGTTCAAGTTGCCCCCTGGTATGACTCTCATTTGGGGTAGCGTGCCGGCGTGCCATGTGTAAATGGGTGTGTTGTTGGCGGTGTAGAAGGCGAGGTTTGTTCCGGCCGGCAGGTAGCCATTCGAGGAGCCCGTGCCCAGCGAAGACGGAACGGTCCCCCAAAGGCCGCCAGAATCGACGAACGCGCCGGTAACGGACTGTATTGCCCCACCATTGACCGACACGTGCAGCGTGGTGATCGGTGCTCCGCTGGACGTGGCGAAGAAATTCAGTGGGTTGGCACCGAATTGCAACGCATTGAATTGTTCAGCGACGAGGACACCCTGTTTGAGGGTGCTCGGCAGCCCCAGCACCGGACTACTCGCGGGGCCCCCGGCATTCACCCCGATGCCCAAAATGGCGTCTCCCTGCGAGGGCGACAACGCGGTGGTGACGCCATTTACCGTGTGCGAAGCGGAGGTGATGACACCAACCGTGACAGGTGCGGTGGTAATGATGCCGTTCCCAAAATTCACCGTGGTCGAGTATGTGTTGTAGTTGTACGTGGTGGAATTCAACGCGTCGCCATACGTAGTCTGACCCGATCCGACAGACGCACCAAGCGACGCGAAATTAACGTCCTGGGGTGGCACGAGAAGACCTACGGACCCGGTGTCGACAATCACTGACGAACTCGGTCCGCCGCCGATGGAGACGTCTAGAAACGCCCTGTTGGATGTCGTGTCCACCGTTATTGAAACGGCGGGTATAGAACCATTACCGCCGGTGGCCCCGTTCACGCCTATCAGTGGGGCCACGCCGCCGGCGCCGCCGGGACCACCCACGACGCCGCCGGGACCACCTGAAACCCCGCCGGTCCCGCCGATACCGCCATTCCCGTACAGCAATCCCCCACGGCCGCCGACACCACCGGCGCCTCCGAGTTCTCCGCCCAGCCCGCCGGCTCCGCCGTTGCCGATCAACAGCGCGCTGCCGCCGACACCACCGGCACTGAAGGGCCCGCCGATACCGCCGAATCCGCCGTTGCCGTACAGCCAACCCCCGGTGCCCCCTGGTCCGCCGGGGGCGCCGAAACCGCCCATCCCGCCGGTGCCGCCGGCACCGAGCAACCCGGCCGGACCGCCGGCACCGCCCGCCACCCCGACGGCGATGCTGTCTCCACCGTTACCGCCGCTGCCGATCAGGAGTCCACCACCGCCGCCGGGTGTCCCTACTCCCTGTGCGGTCGTCGTGCCGTTCGCGCCGTTGCCGATCAACGGCCGACCCACCAGCACGTTGGTCGGCAGATTGATGACCAATAGCGCGTCCTGCAAGACCTCTTCCTCGAGGACCTGCAGGACGGATTGGTTTGTCACATCGGCAGCCGCATACGCGCCCGCACTCCCACTCAGCGCCCGCTCGAACTCGGTACGAAATGCCTCCACCTGCGCACCGATTGCCTGATATTCCCGGGAGTGGGCCGAGAACAGCGCCGCAATCGCCGCCGACACCTCATCACCGGCAGCGGCCATCACCCCGGCGGTGGAACCCGCCGCCGCGTTATTGGCGGCACTCAACAATGAACCGATACGTGTGATTTCGGTTGCCGCCGTCGTCATCGGCTCCGGCGCTGCGATCACAAATGACATCTGCCACCTCCCGGCAGTCCATGCAATCGAGATGTCGCCCAAGATCAGCGATGAAGCGAATGGTAGTCCTCAGACAGTCATATGTCGCCCACTGAAATCTCATATACACATCAAGCGGGATGCAAATTCTTCGCAGGTAGACCGCGGGGCCCGATGGGCCATCTGGGGACTAGCCCAACGACGCCAGCGCGCGCACCAGCTGATCCACCTCGGCCATCGTCGAGTAGTGCGCCAGGCCGACGGTCACCGCGCCGCCGATGTCGTTGACCCCCAACACATCCAGCACGCGGGAGTTCGCATTGGCGATGGCCAGAATCCCGTTGTCGGCCAACCGTTGCACCACCCGGTCGGCGGGCACTTCGTTGACGGCGAAGCTGATCACCGGTATCCGCGATTCGGGGCGACCCAGCAGGATCACCAGCGGTAGCGACCGCAGCGACGCCATCAGGTAGTCGTAGATCCGGCTCAGGTACGACGACGCGGACTGCATCGAGACCGACAACCGCTCCCGCCTGCTACCCCGGGCCGACTCGTCCAAGGCGGCGAGGTATTCGATGCTGGCGACGACGCCGGCCAGCAAGCCGAATTGGTGCCCGCCCACTTCCAGGCGCTCGGGCCCGGTGGCGTACGGGTTGGTGGAAACCGAACTGAACGTGTTGATCAACGCCGGCTCGCGGAACACCATCGCCCCGATCGGCGGTCCGCCCCAGTTCACGGCGTTCACCGCCACCACGTCGGCTTCGGTCTCCTTGATGTCGATCAGCCGATAGGGCGCCGCGGCGGAGTGGTCGACAACCACAAGGGCGCCCACGTCGTGGGCCAGCTTTGTCGCTGCCCGCAGGTCGGTGACGGCGCCCAGCGTCCCCGACGCCGAGGTGACGGCGACCAGCCGGGTGGATTTGTTGATCAGGCTCTCCCACTGCCACGTCGGCAGCTCTCCGGTCTCGATGTCGACCTCGGCCCACTTGACCTTGGCGCCGTACCGGTGGGAGGCGCGCAGCCACGGCGCGATGTTGGCCTCATCGTCCAGACGGCTGACGACCACCTCGTACCCGAGGCCGGCACGGGCGGACGACGCCTCGGCCAGCGAGGCCAGCAGCACGGCACGATCGGCACCCAGGACGACACCGCTGGGATCGGCGTTGACCAGATCGGCCACCGCCTCGCGGACCGCGTCCAGCACCGCCGCGCTGCGCCGCGCCGACGGGTGCGCGCCCGCGGTACTGGCGCCCGACCGGCGAAAGGCCGTCGACACCGTGGTTGCCACGGAATCGGGAATGAGCATGCCTGTCGGCGCATCGAAGTGCACCCATCCGTCACCGAGCGACGGGTGCAGTCCGCGCACCCGGGCGACGTCGTAGGCCATGCCAGCCACCTTAGAGCTAACGCAATTTCCACAAATGGGTGTCGGTAGCGGGTGCGCCATAGACGTTCCTGCCGTTACCGGCCTCCCGAGTCAACTCACCCGGGCAGCCATACTAGTCGAGTGAGCTTGTGCTTCGGAACGCTGATCGCATTGGTACTGCTGATCGCGCCGGGTGCCATCGTCGCACGTATCGCGCAGTTGAATTGGCCGATCGCCATCGCGGCCGGACCAGCGCTGACGTACGGCGTAGTGGCGCTGGCGATCATCCCCTACGGCGCGCTCGGCATCCCGTGGAACGGGTGGACCGCCCTGGCGGCGCTGGCGGTCGTCTGTGTGCTGGCGACGGTGCTGCAGCTGCTGCTCGCCCGTTTCCGGGATAAACAGGCCGAGGCGCGCGCAATCAACCCCGGCCCGGCGATCGTCGTCGCGGCCGGTGTGCTGCTGGGGGTCGTGCTGATCGCCTGGGCGGCGTTCAGCGGCATCCCACACTGGCAGTCGATCCCGAGCACCTGGGACGCGGTGTGGCACGGCAACGAGGTGCGCTGGATCCTCGACGTCGGCCAGGCGTCGTCCACCCACATGGGCGAACTGCGCAACGTCGAGACCCATGCGCTGCTCTACTACCCATCGGTCTTTCACGCGCTGACGGCCGTGTTCTGTCAGCTGACCGGCGCGGCGGCAGCCACCGGCTACACGCTGAACTCGCTGGCGGTGGCGATCTGGCTGTTCCCCGTCAGCGCGGCGGTCCTCACCTGGCGCGCCCTGCGGACCCACACCACCGAGTGGCGCACCGCGATCACGGCTGCCACCGCGGCGGCACTTTCGGCCTCTTTCACCGCGGTGCCCTACGTCGAGTTCGACACGGCCGCGATGCCGAATCTGGCGGCCTACGGGGTCGCGATTCCGGCCATGGCCTTGATCACCTCGACGCTGCAACACCGCGACCGCATCCCGGTGGCCATCCTGGCGCTCGTCGGCGTCTTCTCGGTGCACATCACCGGCGGCATCATCACGGTCATTCTGGTGGGCGGCTGGTGGCTGTTCGAGGCGCTTTGGCACCCGGTGCGGGGCCGCGTCCGCGACCTGGCGGTGCTGGCCGGCGTCGGGTTCACCTCCGGGGTGATCCTGTTACCTCAGTTCCTGAGCGTCACCAAGCAGGAAGACATCATCGCGGGGCACTCATTCCTGACCTACCTCAGCAAGCGACACGGCTTGTTCGACGCCGTATTCATGCACTCACGACACCTCAACGACTTCCCCTACCAGTGGGGGCTGAGCGTGCTGTGCGCCGTCGGCGGGTTCATCATGCTGGCCAAGAAGATCTGGTGGCCGCTGGCCGTCTGGCTGCTGTTCATCGTGATCAACGTCGACGCGGGCACTCCCCTGTGGGGTCCGCTCGGCCGGGTGGCCGGGGCCGTCGGCGAGTTCTTCTACAAGGACCCGCGCCGGATCGCCGCGGCCACGACCCCGCTGTTCAACCTGATGGCGGCCATAGCGCTGGTCACGATCGTGGCCGGGGCGGTCGCCCTGGCCAAACGGTTCGTGCAACCGAGAAAGCCGCTGCCGTCGCGGTTCTGGGCGACGGCGACCGCGGCGCTGCTGATCGGCATCAGCGTGGCCAGTGCCTGGCACTACTTCCCGCGGCACCGGTTCCTCTTCGGCGACAAGTACGACTCGATCATCGTCGACCAGCGCGACCTCGACGCCATGGCGTACCTCGCGAAGCTGCCGGGCGCCCACGACACGATGATCGGCAACTCCAACGTCGACGGCACCTCCTGGATGTACGCGGTGGCCGGTCTGCATCCACTGTGGACCCACTACGACTACCCGGTGCAGATGGGGCCCGGCTACCACCGCTACATCTTCTGGGCCTTCGCCAAGAAGGGTGACTCCGATCCCCGGGTGGTGGAGGCGATCAAGGCCCTCAACATCCGTTATGTCCTAGCCAGCGGCCCGACGATCCGAGGGTTCAAAGTTCCCGAAGGACTATATTTTCTGGACAAGTCGCCGTACTGGAACCTGATCTACGACAACGGCGGCGCCCAGATCTACGAATGGCACGGCGACACCCCGGTGCACCCCTAGACCACAAACAAGGACGGTGATTGCGTTGGCCAACGGCAACGACGACCACGCCGACGACAGCGACGGCATCGAGGTAATCGGCGGAGTCGACCCGCGACTGATGGCGTTGCGCGAAGAGGACGACTCCGAGGAACGCTCGCTTACCGACCTGGTCGAGCAGCCCGCGAAGGTGATGCGGATCGGCACCATGATCAAGCAGCTGCTCGAAGAGGTGCGCGCCGCTCCGCTGGACGAGGCCAGCCGCACCCGACTGCGGGACATCCACGCCACCAGCATCCGCGAACTCGAGGACGGCCTGGCACCGGAACTGCGCGAGGAACTCGAACGACTCACCCTGCCCTTCAACGAGGACAGCGCGCCCTCGGACGCCGAGTTGCGGATCGCACAGGCACAGTTGGTCGGCTGGCTGGAGGGGCTGTTCCACGGCATCCAGACCGCGCTGTTCGCCCAGCAGATGGCCGCCCGGGCGCAGCTCGAGCAGATGCGGCAGGGCGCACTGCCGCCCGGGATCGGCAAGCCGGGCCCGCACGGGCACGGCACCGGACAGTACCTGTAAACCGTGTCGAGCGGTCCCCACATCGAGACCCGCGACGCGTGGGTCGAGTTCCCCATCTTCGACGCCAAGTCGCGTTCCCTGAAGAAGGCCTTCCTGGGCAAGGCCGGCGGCGCGATCGGCCGCAACGCCTCCAACGTGGTGGTCATCGAGGCGTTGCGGGACATCACCATGTCACTGGAGCTCGGCGACCGCGTCGGGTTGGTGGGCCACAACGGCGCCGGCAAATCCACTCTGCTGCGCCTGCTTTCGGGCATCTACGAACCGACGCGCGGCTGGGCGAAGGTGACCGGGCGGGTGGCGCCGGTGTTCGATCTGGGTGTCGGCATGGATCCCGAGATCTCGGGCTACGAGAACATCATCATCCGGGGCCTGTTTCTGGGACAGACCCGCAAGCAGATGCTCGCCAAGGTGGACGAGATCGCCGAGTTCACCGAATTGGGCGACTACCTGTCGATGCCGCTGCGCACCTACTCGACCGGCATGCGGGTTCGACTGGCGATGGGCGTCGTCACCAGCATCGACCCGGAGATCCTGCTGCTCGACGAGGGCATCGGCGCGGTGGACGCCGAGTTCCTGAAGAAGGCGCAGTCGCGGCTGCAGAGCCTGGTGGAGCGTTCCGGGATCCTGGTGTTCGCAAGCCATTCCAACGAATTCCTGGCCCGCCTGTGCAAGACGGCGATGTGGATCGACCACGGCGTGATCCGGCAGAGCGGCGGGATCGAAGACGTGGTGCGCGCTTACGAGGGCGACGACGCGGCACGGCATGTGCGCGAAGTCCTCGCCGAGACCGCGCGTGAGTGACCAGGTCTTCGCCGTCGTGGTCACCCACCGGCGTCCCGAGGAACTCGCCCGCTCACTGGAGATGTTGTCCACCCAGACCCGGCCACCGGACCGGCTCATCGTCATCGACAACGACGCCTCCAATGACAGCCGGGTGCAGGATATCGTTGCCGCACAACAGGTCCCGTCGATCTATCTCAACTCCCGGCGAAACCTGGGCGGCGCGGGCGGTTTCGCGCTCGGCATGCTGCTGGCGCTGGCACACGGGGCGGACTGGATCTGGCTGGCCGACGACGACGGCCGCGCTGCCGACACCACGGTGCTGGCCACCCTGCTGGCGTGCGCCGGAAAGCACAAGCTGGCCGAGGTGTCCCCGATGGTCTGCAACATCGACGACCCGGAGGCTCTGGCTTTTCCGTTGCGCCGTGGACTGGTCTGGCGCCGTCGGGTGAGCGAACTGCGAACCGAGGCAGGCCAGGACCTGCTGCCCGGCATCGCGTCTCTGTTCAACGGCGCGCTGTTCCGCGCTTCGACGCTGGAGGCCATCGGGGTACCGGACCTGCGGTTGTTCATCCGCGGCGACGAGGTGGAGATGCACCGCAGACTCGTGCGATCCGGCCTTCCGTTCGGAACCTGCCTGGACGCGGTGTACCTGCACCCGTGCGGCTCGGATGAGTTCAAGCCGATCCTGCGCGGCCGCATGCACACCCAGTACCCCGATGACACCAACAAGCGGTTCTTCACCTACCGCAACCGCGGTTACGTGCTGTCCCAGCCGGGGCTGCGCAAACTGCTGTTTCAGGAATGGGTGCGGTTCGGCTGGTTCTTCCTGGTGACGCGCCGCGACCCCAAGGGGCTGCTGGAGTGGGTCCGGTTGCGCCGGCTGGGACGCCAGGAGAAGTTCGCACGGCCCGGAGGTTCCTCATGACGTTCATCGATGCCGCTGCGCAATCCAAGACGTTCGCCCGCGCCTGGGGTGATCTCACCGCCGGGTTCCGGCGCCACGAACTGTGGCTGCATCTGGGCTGGCAGGACATCAAACAGCGGTACCGCCGTTCGGTGCTGGGCCCGTTCTGGATCACGATCGCGACCGGTACGACCGCCGTCGCCATGGGCGGGCTGTACTCCAAGCTGTTCCATCTCGACCTGTCCGAGCACCTGCCCTATGTCACGCTCGGGCTGATCGTGTGGAACCTGATCAACGCCGCCATTCTGGAAGGCGCCGACGTCTTCGTGCACAACGAGGGCCTGATCAAGCAACTGCCGACCCCGCTCAGCGTGCACGTCTACCGGCTGGTGTGGCGGCAGATGATCCTGTTCGCCCACAACATCGTGATCTACGTCGTCATCGCGATCATCTACCCCAAGCCTTGGTCGTGGGCGGACCTGTCTGTGCTTCCCGCGCTGGCGCTGATCATGCTCAACTGCATCTGGGTGTCGCTGTGCTTCGGCATCCTGGCCACCCGCTACCGCGACATCGGGCCGCTGCTGAACTCGGTGGTGCAGTTGCTGTTCTTCATGACGCCGATCATCTGGAACGACAACACACTTCGGCAGCAGGGCGCCGGGCGCTGGTCGAAGATCGTCGAACTCAACCCGCTGCTGCACTACCTCGACATCGTGCGGGCGCCGCTGCTGGGCGCGCCCCAGGAGTTGCGGCACTGGGCGGTGGTGATGGTGCTGACCGTTGTGGGCTGGGTGATGGCGGCGTTCGCGATGCGGCAGTACCGCGCGCGAGTGCCGTACTGGGTCTGAGAACGCGGCCGCTCCTCCAATAGGGGGAGCACATTTCATCCCTCGAATCGTCCCGCCGGCCGAGGGACCTGCGACGCGATGTGCCCCAGGGTGGGAGTCGGAGCAATCGGCTCGGTTACCGAACTCGCGTCGAGGGGATCGTGCGATGTCGTTTATGTTGGCTCGTCCCGAAGCACTGGCCGCCGCGGCGGCGGACCTGTTGGATGTCGGGACGTCGGTGAGTTCGGCGAACGCGGCGGCGGCCGCTTCGATTACCGCGGTGCCGGCGGCGGCCGCCGATGAGATCTCGCAGCACATTGCCGCGCTCTTCAGCGCTCAAGGTCAGGCATATCAGCTGCTCAGCGAACAGGTCTCGGACTTCCACCACCGATTCGCGCAGCTCCTGAGGGTCAGTGAACTTTCGTACGCGACCGCCGAGGCCGGAAATGCCTCGCCCCTGCAGTCCTTCGAGCAGGCGGTGCTGAGCGTCGTCAATGCCCCGACGCAGGCCTGGTTGGGACGGCCCCTGATCGGCGACGGGGTCGCCGGCGGGACCGTGAACGGTGTGGGCCAACCAGGCGGAGCCGGGGGCTTGTTGGTCGGCGACGGCGGCGCGGGTGGGGCGAGCACCGCTCCCGGCGCGGCCGGCGGCGCGGGCGGCAGTGCAGGCCTGATCGGTAACGGCGGCGCCGGTGGTCGCGCCGGAGCCGGGGCGGCCGGCGGCGGCGGCGGAACGGGAGGGTTGCTGCACGGCAACGGCGGCGCCGGCGGCACCGGCGGTGCGGCAGTGGCCGGGGTGAACGGGGGAATGCCCGGACGCGGCGGCGACGCGGGCAGCGCGATCTGGTTCGGCAACGGCGGCAGCGGCGGGCAGGGTGGCACGGGACTGGCGGGGGCGGACGGGCTCAATCCGACTCCCACCGGCAAGGCCGCTCCCGACGGAAGCTACGGCGCCAACAACGCTGTCAACAGCAATGGCTATTTCTCGGCGGGAGGCGGCACCGGCGGCGCAGGTGGCACCGGCAGTCCCGGAGAATCCGGCGGTCAGGGTGGAGCCGGAGGTACCGGCGGTGCCACCGTCACTGGAAGCGCGGGCGGAAATCTTCCGATTGCCATCGGGGGCGCCGGCGGGAACGGCGGATTCGCCGGTGCGGGCGGGACCGGGGGCGCCGGCGGAGCCGGGGGTGCTGCAGTACTCAACGACGGCACCTCCACCGCCGCGTATGCCGGCGCGTTCGGCGGACCAGGCGGACTGGGAGCGCCCGGAGGGGAGTTCGGCGGATCGGGTGGCGCCGGCGGCAACGGTGGCGAAGCGTCGGCCTGGGCCCCGAGCTACCGCGCGAACGCTTATGGCGGCTACGGAGGAACCGGCGGAGACGGTGCTTCCGGCGCCAACGGTGACGCGGGCGGAAGGGGTGGCAGCGGCGGCAGCGGTGGTCATGGCGGTCTGTTCGTCGGCAACGGCGGCAGCGGCGGAAACGGCGGGGGTGGCGGCACGGGCGGTCTCGGGGACTTCGGTGGCGCGGGCGGACGCGGTGGCAACGGCGGCGCCGCCTGGCTCAACAGTGTCCCGAGCGGGACCGAAGGAAATGGTGGAGACGGCGGCGTTGGCGGCGCCGGCGGCACTGGTGGAGACGGCGGCGCCGGCGGAAGCGGCGGCCAGGGGGGCGCGGGTGGTCTGCTGTGGGGCTCCGGCGGGGTCGGCGGACATGGCGGTCTCGGTGGGGCCGGCGGCGGCGGTGGTCACGGCGGCGACGGAGGTCATGGCGGCGTGAGCGGAGGCACCGGCGGTCAGGCCGGCCACGCAGGTGCCGCGGGTGACGGCGGCAGCGGCGGCGCCTCCGGAGTCGGCGGCAGCGGCGGTGAGGGCGGCGCCAGTGGCGTCCTCGGCGGTGGCCCCGGGGCGAGCGGCGCCGTAGGCGGAACGGGCGCCGTAGGTGCCGACGGTCTCGGTGGCACACCCGGCTAGACCGCTCGCCTGCCGGTAGGTTGGCGCAATGAGCGTTCCGGGCCGCAACAAAGTCGACGCCAGCCTGCTTTCCGGTGTCTCCGAGACAGCCCTGCTCACGTTGAGTGGCCGGGCTTTCCAGGCCGCCCACCCGGACGCGATCATCGACGACCCGATGGCCGTCAAGCTCGTCGAATCCATCGACTTCGATTTCGACAAGTTCGGCCGGCGCAAGGGCCAGGAGATGGCGTTGCGGTCGCTGGCCGTCGACAGATGCGCGCTCGCCTACCTCGCCGCGCACCCCAGGGCCACCGTCGTCGCCCTCGCCGAAGGCTTTCAGACCAGCTTCTGGCGGCTGGACGGCGCATTGCCCGATGCTCAATTCCGTTGGGTATCAATCGATCTGCCGCCGGTGATCGAGCTGCGCCGACGGCTGCTGCCACACTCGCCGCGGATCACCGAGATCGCGCAGTCCGCGCTCGACTACGGCTGGATGGACCAGATCGACACCGCCGATGGGGTGTTCATCACCGCCGAGGGGCTGTTGATGTACCTGCAGCCGGCCGAGGCCATTGGTTTGATCACGCAGTGCGCCAAGCGTTTTGCCGGCGGGCAGATGTTCTTCGACGTACCGCCGACCATCGTCAAGAAGGTAGCGAAGAAGGGCATGCGCTCGTCCAAGAACTACCGGGTGCCGCCGATGCCGTTCAGCCTGTCACCACGCCAACTGGCGGATCTGGCGAACACTATTCCCGGCATCCGCGCCGTGCACGATGTGCCGATACCGGCCGGGCGCGGCTGGTTCTTCGGGCGCGCCTACCCGGCGCTCTGGGAGTTCCCGCCACTCAAGCAATTCCGGGGCGCCTACACCTTGCTCGAATTCGGCTGACGCTCAGCGGGTTTCCCGCGTCACCACCAGCTCCTGGTTGCCGGTGGCCCAAGCCTGCTGAAAGACGTCGAGCGGCACCACCTCGTCGGCGCGGGTTCCGCTGTCGTTGAGGTGCACCATGCCGTTGACCAGGTCGACACCGGTCACGACGACGGCATGGTCACTCATCGGGTTGCCGCGGTTGTCTCTGGTCTGGATGGGCAGGCCCCAGATCATCTCGGCGTTCACCCCCGCGATCACCTTGTGGCCGTCGGCCAGGTAGTGCTCGAGCGCCTCCATGCCGGAGTCCAGCCCGGTCATCGGGGCCTCGTCCTGGCTGGTGGCCACCCCGTAGATGCCGTACTGCGCCAGCAGCACCGGAATGTCACCGGGGTCGGTGCCGTTGCCCGCGCTGTACATCGGACCCCGGTGCACGCGACTGCTCAGCCGCTGCGCCACCGCGACGATCTCCTCCTCGGACGGCTGGCGACCGGTCAGCTCGCCGATCACATCAGCGGCGGCCATCAGGGCGCAGTCGTCGAAGGACTGCTTGCGCCAGTACTGAGCAGCCGCGGAGGGGTTGCCGTACATCCGAGGCGCCTCACTGTGCGGCGAGGAAGCGGCGGCGTGGGCCAGGCCGGTCGCCAGGCCCAGAGTCACCGCCACGCCGGCGATGGCCAGGGTGACCCTGGCGACGGAGCCGCGGACGTTCTCGATGATGCGCATGAGAGAAGGCTCGGACGCCGTCCTGTTGAGAAGCTCTGCAGATTCTTGGGGCCGGGCCCACCAATAGGTGGAGCGAATTTCACCCTTCGAATCAGCTACCTGGCCGAGGGACTTGCGGCCGCAAGTGACCGAAGGTGGGAGCCGGAGCAATCGGCTCGGCAACCAACTCGTCTCAGGGGGACCACGCCATGTCGTTCATGTTGGCCAGTCCGGAAGCGCTGACCGCTGCCGCGGCGGACCTGTTCAGCGTGGGTACGTCTGTGGGTTCGGCGAACGCGGCGGCGGCAGCCCTGACGACGGCGGTGCCGGCGGCGGCCGCCGACGAGGTCTCGGAGCACATCGCCGCGTTCTTCAGTGCCCACGGACGCGCATATCAGCTGCTCAGCGAACAGGCTTCGGACTTTCATCGCCGGTTCATCGAGCTCTTGACTGCGAATGGCCAGTCGTACGCGAGCGCCGAGGCGACGAACACCTCGCCCTTGCAGTCCCTTGAGCAGGCAGCGTCCGGCGTCGTCAATGGGCCTACCCAAGCTCTGTTGGGCCGGCCACTGATCGGCAACGGCGCCGACGGGACCGCACCTGGCCAGGCCGGCGGCGCGGGCGGGCTGCTGTACGGCAACGGCGGTGCGGGCGCTGCGGGCGATCCCGGTCAAGCCGGTGGGGCGGGTGGCTCGGCGGGCCTGTGGGGTCATGGCGGCGTCGGCGGGGCGGGCGGCAGCGGCGCGGTCGGTGGCAACGGCGGCACCGGTGGTCTGTTTTACGGAAGCGGTGGCGCCGGCGGCATCGGTGGAACGGGTGCTGCCGGAGGCGTCGGCGGCAACGCCCCACTGATCGGCAATGGCGGCGCCGGCGGCGCGGGCGGCAACGCCGTAGCCGGCATCAACGGTGGCAACGCCGGGCGAGGCGGCGACGGAGGTCACGCCGGTGTGTGGGGCGACGGCGGCAACGGCGGCCACGGCGGCGTCGGCGCCACCGGCGCGGACGGGGCCAATCCCACCACCAACGGGGCCACGGCGCCGAGCGGAACGCCCGGCACGTCCAGCTCTGTGACCACCAACAACGATGCAACCGCCACGGGGGCCGCGGGCGCCGCGGGCGGCACCGGTGGCGCGGGATGGGCCGGTGGCACCGGCGGTCAGGGCGGCAACGCAACGGCCACCAGCACCGACCCGACCGGTCAGAACAGCATCACCGCCACGGCCGGCACGGGTGGCATGGGTGGCGCCGCAGGACCCGGCGGAGCGGGCGGGGCCGGCGGGACCGGCGGGAACGCGTCCGCGACGAGCAGCAACACCAGCAGCTACCCCACCTCGGTCACCGCAACCGGCGGCAACGGCGGCAATGGGGCGGCGGGCGGGGCCCCCGGCGGCGCGGGCGGCAACGGCGGAGCCGGCGGCAACGCGGTGACCACCACCCGGCCCCTCGATTTCAACCAGGCCAACGGTGGGAACGGCGGCAACGGCGGCGCGGGCGCTCCCGGGGCCACCGGCGGGACCGGCGGAAGCGGCGGAGGCGGAGGCAACGGCGGCCGCGGTGGCCTGCTCATCGGAGACGGCGGCAGCGGCGGCGCGGGTGGGATCGGCGGCACAGGTGGCGTCGGTGCCACCGGCGGCACAGGGGGCAACGGCGGCGCCGGGGGCACCAGCAACACGCAGAACGCCGGTGACGGCGGCGACGGGGGCAACGGCGGTGCCGGCGGAACCGGGGGAACCGGTGGAGTCGGCGGTGCGGGCGGCCAGGGCGCCGGCGGTGGTCTACTGGCAGGCAACGGCGGCGCCGG
Source organism: Mycobacterium sp. Z3061 (assembly GCF_031583025.1). Lineage (NCBI taxonomy): Bacteria > Bacillati > Actinomycetota > Actinomycetes > Mycobacteriales > Mycobacteriaceae > Mycobacterium > Mycobacterium pumcae. Next base: position 6,625,677 of record NZ_CP134062.1, read on the forward strand.
GGGCGTCGGCGGGACCGGCGGGGCCGGGGTTCCGGCGGCACGGGAGGCACTGGCGGCCACGCCGGCGCATCCGGCGGCACCGGTGGAATGATCGGTTCCCGGGGTGACGGTGGCGTCGCGGGCACCGGCGGGGCAGGTGGCGGGGCCGGAAGCGGCGGCAGCGGCGGTACCGGCGGTGCGCTCCTGAGCGTTGCGGGAGCTGGCGGTGCCGTCGGCGGCACCGGAACCCAGGGCGGGCCCGGGATAGCGGGCATCGACGGCTGAACTGCGGCGCGATACCGCCAGGAACGCACCAAGGATCCTTTTAGAATCCTCCAAGGCCGCACCCGGAAGCTGTCGCGGTGCCTCAAACACTCGTCCGTCCCGACAGCGCGGTCCTGCAGCTGCGGCTCGACCGGCCCGTTCTGCTGCGCCCGATCCCGTTCCAGGCGATCTGCGAGCAGCACCTGCTGCCGTTCTACGGGGTCGTGCACATCGGCTACCTGCGCGGGGACCAGGGGTTGAGCCAGGCTGAGCTCACCCGGGTCGTCGACGCCTGCGCGATCGGCGTGCAACTGCAGGACAAGATGACGACCCGGATTGGCCTGTGGCTGCATCACCAGTTCGCCCCGCGCGGCCTCGGAGTGCTGGTGGAAGGCGGGTACGCCTGCACCCCGGTGCGCGAGGGCGCCGCCCTTGCCGGACCCACCACCACCATGGCCTTCTACGGCTCGATGCGTGACAACGCCGACCAACAACGCGAATTCATCACCCTCGCCACCAGAAAGAAGATCAATCACCATGCCTGAGATCGCCTTCGCCGGCCCTGCCCAGACCGCCACCATGCACCGCGACGACGCGCCCGTGGGACGCACGGCGTGGTTTCACCTGCGCAAGCGGTTCGGTGGCCTGAACTGCTGCCGCCGGTCCTGGTCCGACAACGGCAAGCGCCTGTTCCTGCACGGCTACTCACTCAGCTTCGAGATCGAGTTCGCCTGTGACGAGACCGAACCCGGCGATCAGGTGCTCAGCTCCGATTGCCTCGACGACATCCGCGCCGCGCTTGCGGCTCAGTTCGGGCACACCACGCTGATCGCCACCAACGACCCGCAACGCGACCTGTTCGAGCTGCTTGCCGAACGTGACCTGGTCGACATGCGGATCGTGGACAGCACCGGCCTGGAGGCCTCCGGCGCCTGGGTGTTCGAGACGGTGGAACGCATCGTCGCCCAGGCGACGGGTGGCCGGGCATGGGTGTCGCGAATCGACGCGCAGGAGAGCGGCAGCCGGGTCTTCACGCTCACCGCATTGCCGGTGAAGGACTGGGTGTGAAGGCGCCTTTCGCGCTGCTTGTGGTCACCGGCCTGATCTGCGCCGGCTGCGGAACAGCCACGGCCGCACCCGATCTCGATGCCTTCCTGACGAACCTGCCGGCCACTCTCAGCGCTGCCGGGTCCCCGGATCAGCTACGCGCCGCGCTCGGCGCGGCCCCGCCGGAGGTCTCGCAGGGCCCCGGCACCACGTTGCGGTTTCCGGGCCGGGACGCGCAGTGGTTGGTGACCGCCTGGCACCTCGACCGCGTCTACGCGGTCGCCACCGATCCACACCAGGAGAACTGGCAGTTGCTGCGGTACGGGCAGGACGTGCCCGACCCGAACGGCACGCGTATCGCGTTGGTGCCGATCACTTTCGGCTCCTGGACCGTCCGTCCGCGATTGGCCGGGCGGCCGGCCGGGCCGCTGCCGGATGTGGTGGCGGGCGCGTCTCCGGCGTACGACATCTCGGCCCACTCCGCACAGGTCGTCGGAATCGACATCGACATGTAACCCCTCGACAGTGCAGGATGCGACCGTGAGCGCCTCTGTCGTCGGCTGTGTGGGCACCCTGATCGTGCCGACGCGCGGCGCCGAGGGCGCCGGCGAGGTGTTGCTGAACGTGCGCGGCACCAAAGAGACATTCCTCGCCCGCTCCGACGAACCATTACCGAAGGGCACCCAGGTGCTCGTCGTGCAGGCCCACGGGCCGCGAACCGTCGTCGTCGAGCCCTGGCACGACCCGACTTTCACCTGAATATCCAAAACGCAAGGAGTACAACGATGCTCGGATACCGAGTGCCCGCGCCGGACGAGGCGATGCTCATTTCGGGCGGTAAAGCCAAGGGCAATGTCCCGTTCCGGGTGGTGACCGGCCACGGCGCCTTCGTCGTCCCGTTCTTCCGCAAGGCCGCCTTCCTGACGCTGGCGATGTGCGAGGCCGAGGTGGCCGAGAAATGCGTCACCCAGCAGGGCATCACCCTCAACGTCCGGGCCGTCATCGCGTTCAAGGTGGGCAACGACCCGGAAAGCATCATCGCCGCCGCGCAACGATTCCTGTCCGAACAGGACCAGATGTCGGTACTGACGGGCCGGATCTTCGCCGGGCACCTGCGCTCGATCATCGGCTCAATGACCGTCGAGCAGATCATCCGGGAGCGCCAGAAGCTGGCCACCGAGGTGCTCGACGGCTCCAAGGAGGAAATGGCCCGCATCGGCCTGAACGTCGACGCGTTGCAGATTCAGTCCATCGACGACGACGGGCTGGGCTACATCAAGGCGATGTCGGCCCCGCACAACGCCGCCGTGCAGCAGCAGGCCCAGATTGCCCAGGCGCAGGCCAACCAGAAGGCCGCCGAGGCCGAACAGGAGTCGCAGCGCAAACAGGCCGAGTTCGCCCGCGAGACCGCCATCGTGAAGGCGCAGTACAAGGCCGAGGTGGACAAGGCACAGGCGGAGGCGGCTCAGGCCGGCCCGCTGGCAGAGGCCGAGGCCCAGCGGGAAGTGCTGGCCATGCGCACCGAACTCGCCCAGCGGGCGGCCGAACTGCGGCAGCAGGAGTTGGTCGCCGAGGTGGTCAAGCCCGCCGAGGCCGAAGCCGAGCGGGTGCGCATTCTGGCCGTGGCCGACGCCGAGAAGATGAAGATCCAGGCCGAGGCCGCCGCCTCGCACAACCGGGTGGCGCTGGACCGGATGATCATCGACCAACTACCCGAGATCGTCGACAAGGCGGCGCGCGGACTGGCCGGCTCGAATCTGACCGTGCTCAACGGCGCCGAAGGGATCAGTCAGGTGACCAGTGGCCTGGTGTCACAGGGTCTGGCTATCTTCGATGCCGTACGCAACGGGCTCTCGCAGTACGACGAAGACGAGGGCGCGCCGGCGTGATACGCGCCGGTAAACGCCTGAGGGATATCAGTGACGGCCAGCCTTTTGTGGTGTATCACTGAAACGCCCGATAGGTGCTCGGCGAAAGGGGTGGTCGTGAGCGAAGAAGCCCAGTCCACAGATCTGGCAGCGGCAGCGCGCGACAACCTCGCCGCCGAACTGGCCCGGCTCAAGCAGCGGCACGACCGCCTCGAAATCGAGGTCAAGAACGACCGCGGCATGGTCGGTGATCACGGAGACGCGGCCGAGGCGATCCAGCGGGCCGACGAGCTTGCGGTGCTCGCCGAGCGGATCAACGAGCTGGACCGGAGGTTGAAGTCCGGGCCGCCGAGCTCGGAGGACTCCGACACGCTGCCCGGAGGTACCGAGGTCACGCTGCGCTTCGCCGACGGCGAAGTGGTCACCATGTACGTGATCTCGATCGTCGAGGAAACGCCGGTCGGTCACGAAGGCGAGACGTTGACCGCCCGCAGCCCGTTGGGTCAGGCGCTGGCCGGCCATCAAGCGGGCGACACGGTTACGTACTCCACGCCCCAGGGCCCCAGCCAGGTCGAGCTGCTCTCGGTGAAGCTGCCCACCTAGACTCCCAGTCGATGATCCCGCCGCCGGAGCCAGATGCCGAACACCCGGAACAACACCAGCATCTGCATCTGACGACCCAGGCGATGCGCTTCATCATCACCGGTTCTTTCTCGGCGGTCGTCGACTTCGGGCTCTATCTGATCCTGTACAAGGGGCTCGGCGTCCAGGTCGACCTGGCCAAAGCCACCAGTTTCATCGTGGGCACCATCACCGCGTACCTGATCAACCGGCGCTGGACGTTCCAGGCGTCGCCAAGCACCGCGCGGTTCATCGGGGTCATGGCGCTGTATGCGATCACCTTCGCGGTGCAGGTCGGTCTCAACCATCTGTGCCTGGAACTGCTGCACTACCGGGGCTGGGCCGTGCCGGTCGCATTCGTGGTGGCCCAGGGCACTGCGACGGTGATCAATTTCATCGTGCAGCGCACCGTGATCTTCCGCATCCGCTGACCCTTGCCGGGGGCGCGGTACCCTCTTTGACGATGTCGAGCAGCGAATTGGCCACTACACCGACCCGGCTGACCGGGTGGGGACGAACGGCACCCTCGGTGGCGGAGGTGCTGCGCACCCCCGATGTCGAGGTGATCGCCAGGGCGGTGGTCCGCGCAGCCGAGTCCGACGGCCGGGGCGTGATCGCCCGCGGGCTGGGCCGGTCCTACGGGGACAACGCGCAAAACGGCGGCGGCCTGGTGATCGACATGTCCGCGCTCAACAAGATCCACTCGCTGAACGCCGAAACCAAGCTCGCCGACGTCGACGGGGGCGTCAACCTCGACCAGCTGATGAAGGCGGCGCTGCCGCTGGGACTGTGGGTGCCGGTGCTGCCGGGCACCCGCCAGGTCACCATCGGCGGCGCGATCGGGTGTGACATCCACGGCAAGAACCACCACAGCGCCGGCAGCTTCGGCAACCACGTCCGGTCCATGGACCTGCTGCTGGGCGACGGCGAGATCCGGCGGGTGACGCCGGACGGCGACGAAGCCGAGTTGTTCTGGGCCACCGTCGGCGGCAACGGGCTGACCGGGATCATCCTGCGCGCCACTATCGAGATGACCCCCACCGAGACGGCCTACTTCATCGCCGACGGCGACGTCACCGCCACCCTCGACGAAACGATCGCACTGCACAGCGACGGCAGCGAGAACAACTACACCTACTCCAGCGCCTGGTTCGACGCGATCAGCGCGCCACCCAAGCTGGGCCGCGCGGCGGTTTCCCGCGGCTCGCTGGCCACCCTCGATCAACTCCCTGAGAAGCTGCGCCGCAATCCGCTGAAATTCGATGCGCCGCAACTGTTCACGTTCCCCGACATCTTTCCCAACGGGCTGGCCAACAAATACACGTTCGGGCCGATCGGCGAATTGTGGTACCGCAAGTCCGGCACCTACCGGAACAAGATCCAGAATCTGACGCAGTTCTACCACCCGCTGGACATGTTCGGGGAGTGGAACCGCGGCTACGGTCAGGCGGGCTTCCTGCAGTACCAGTTCGTGGTTCCGACCGAAGCCGTCGACGAGTTCAAGCGGATCATCCGCGACATCCAGGCCAGCGGGCACTACTCATTCCTCAACGTGTTCAAGCTGTTCGGCCCGGGCAACCAGGCCCCGCTCAGCTTCCCGATTCCGGGCTGGAACATCTGCGTCGACTTCCCGATCAAGGCCGGCCTCAACGAGTTCGTCAGCGAATTGGACCGGCGGGTACTGCAGTTCGGCGGCCGGCTCTACACCGCCAAAGACTCCCGGGTGAGCGCCGAGAATTTCCACGCCATGTACCCACGGATCGACGAGTGGATCGCGGTGCGCCGCAAGGTCGATCCCACCGGAGTTTTCGTCTCCGACATGGCCCGACGTTTGGAGTTGCTGTAAATGGTGCTCGACGCAGTAGGGAACCCTCAGTCCATCCTGCTCCTCGGAGGCACCTCTGAGATCGGCCTGGCCATCTGTGAGCGGTACCTGCAGAATGCTAAGGCGCGAATCGTGTTGGCAGCCATGCCCGAAGACCCGGGTCGTGACGCCGCGGTGGCTCAAATGAAGGCCGCCGGCGCGCGGTCGGTGGAGCTCGTCGACTTCGACGCCCTGGAGCCCGACACCCACCCGAAGGTGATCGACGAATGCTTCAACAACGGCGACATCGACGTGGCCATCGTCGCGTTCGGGTTGCTGGGTGACGCCGAGGAGCTCTGGCAAAACCAGCGCAAGGCGGTGCAGATCGCCGAGATCAATTACACCGCAGCGGTATCGGTGGGTGTGCTGCTGGCCGAAAAGATGCGTGCCCAGGGCTTCGGCCAGATCATCGCGATGAGCACGGTGGCCGGTGAGCGGGTGCGCCGATCCAACTTCGTCTACGGGTCCACCAAGGCCGGACTCGACGGCTTCTACCTGGGCCTGTCAGAGGCGTTGCGCGAGTACGGGGTTCGGGTGCTGGTGATCCGGCCGGGGCAGGTGCGAACCAGGATGAGCGCCCACGTCAAGGAAGCACCACTGACCGTCGACAAGGAGTACGTCGCGAACCTGGCGGTGAACGCGTCGGCAAAAGGTAAGGAATTGGTTTGGGCGCCAACAGCATTCCGTTACGTGATGATGGTGTTGCGTCACATCCCGCGGAGCATCTTCCGCAAGCTGCCCATCTGAGCATGCGCAACGCGCTGGCCACCCTGGGCCAGATGACGCTGGCGACGGTGGTGGCCGTCGTGGTGTCGGTCGTCTCGCTCGCGGCGATCGCCCAGGTGCAGTGGCCCGCCTTCCCGTCGTCGAACCAACTGCACGCGCTGACCACGGTCGGCCAGGTGAGCTGCCTGGCCGGGCTGCTCGCCGTCGGCTGGGTGTGGCGGCTGGGACGCTTCCGGCGCCTGGCCCAGCTGGGCGGGCTGGTGTTCGTCTCCGCGTTCACCGTCGTCACGCTGGGCATGCCGCTGGGCGCCACCAAGCTGTACCTGTTCGGCATCTCGGTCGACCAGCAGTTCCGCACCGAGTACCTGACCAGGCTCACCGACAGCCCGGCGCTGCACGACATGACCTACATCGGGTTGCCGCCGCTGTACCCGCCGGGCTGGTTCTGGATCGGCGGGCGCGCGGCCGCGCTCACCGGGACGCCGGCGTGGGAGATGTTCAAGCCGTGGGCGATCACGTCGATCACCATCGCGGTCGCCGTCGCGCTGGTGCTGTGGTCGCGGATGGTCCGCTTCGAGTACGCGCTGCTGCTGACGATCGCGACCGCGGCCGTGACGCTGGCCTACAGCTCGCCGGAGCCCTACGCCGCGATGATCACCGTGCTCCTGCCGCCCATGTTCGTGCTGACCTGGTCGGGCCTGCGCGCCGCCGGGCGCTCGCCTGACCCTGCCGACGGTGCGGCCAGCCGCACACTCGAAGCCGACGGTGCGGCCAGCGGCACACTCGGCGACCGGGCGGGCGCGGGCACGCGTGCGGGGTGGGCGGCTGTCGTCGGCGCCGGCGTCTTCCTGGGGTTCGCCGCCACCTGGTACACCCTGCTGGTCGCCTACAGCGCCTTCACGGTGACGCTGATGGCGCTCGGTCTCGCCGTGTCACGCTGGCGTTCCGGCGGCATCAAAGCCGCCCTCGACCCGCTGCGCCGGCTGGTGGTCATCGGCGTGATCGCGGCAGCGATCGCGTCCACCACCTGGCTGCCTTACCTGCTGCGCACGTTGAGTTCCCCGACCAGCAACAGCGGCAGCGCCTTCCACTACCTGCCCGCCGACGGCGCCGAGCTCACCTTCCCCATGCTGCAGTTCTCACTGCTGGGGGCGGGCTGCATGCTGGGCACGCTGTGGCTGGTGGTACGGGCACGGTCGTCGGTGCGCGCCGGCGGCCTGGCGATCGGTGTGCTCGCGGTCTACGCCTGGTCGGTGCTGTCGATGCTGACCACCCTGGCGCGCACCACGCTGCTGTCGTTTCGGCTGCAACCGACGCTGAGCGTGCTGCTGGTGGCGGCCGGGGTGTTCGGGTTCGTCGAGGCGGCTCAAGCCCTGGCCGCACGCAGCCGGGCAGTGCTGCCGGTGGCGGCGGCGCTGGGTCTGGCCGCGGCGATCGCCTTCAGCCAGGACATTCCCGACGTGCTGCGACCGGACCTGACGATCGCCTACACCGACACCGATGGCGACGGGCAGCGGGGTGACCGGCGACCGCCCAGCTCGGAGAAGTACTACCCGGCCGTGGACGCCGCCATCCGGAAGGTCACCGGCAGGCCGCGCGATCAGACCGTGGTTATGACGGCCGACTACAGCTTCCTGTCGTTCTACCCCTACTGGGGCTTCCAGGGGCTGACGTCGCACTACGCCAATCCGCTGGCCCAGTTCGACAAACGCGCCGCGCAGATCGAGAGCTGGTCGAAGCTGAAGACCGCCGACGAGTTCATCCAGGCGCTGGACAAGCTGCCGTGGCCACCGCCGACCGTCTTCGTCATGCGGCGCGGAGCCGGGAACACCTACACCCTGCGGCTGGCCGAGGATGTCTACCCCAACCAGCCCAACGTCCGTCGCTACACGGTGGACCTGAAGGCCGCCCTGTTCAGCGACCCGCGATTCGCCGTCGAGACCATCGGACCGTTCGTGGTGGCCGTCCGTAAGCCGGTGCCGAACGCCTGATGCTCACCGAAGAACTACCATCTACCTCCGTGGGCGACGCGGGAGCAAACTACCGGATCGCTCGACTCGTTGCCGTGGTCGCCGGACTATTGGGAGCGGCGCTGGCGCTGGCAACCCCGCTGCTGCCGGTTAAGCAGACCACCGCACAGCTCAACTGGCCCCAGAACGGCACCTTCGGCAGCGTCGAAGCGCCGCTGATCAGCTATGTGGCCACGGACCTGAACATCAGCGTGCCGTGCCAGGCCGCCGCCGGGCTGGACGGGCCGCAGAACGCCGGCAAGACGGTGTTGTTGTCGACGGTGCCCAAGCAGGCACCCAAGGCGGTCGATCGCGGCCTGTTGCTGCAACGGGTCAACGGCGACCTGGTGCTGATCGTGCGCAACGTCCCGGTGGTGACCGCCCCGATGAGTCAGGTGCTCGGTCCGGACTGTCAGCGACTGACGTTCACCGCCCACGCCGACCGGGTCATCGGAGAGTTCGTCGGCCTCAAGCAGGGGCCGACCACCGAGCATCCCGGGGCGCCGCTGCGCGGCGAGAAGAGCGGCTATGACTTCCGGCCGCAGATCGTCGGGGTGTTCACCGACCTGGCCGGACCGGCTCCCCCGGGCTTGAGCCTCTCCGCGACCGTCGACAGCCGTTACAGCAGCAGCCCCACGGCGCTGAAGATGGCCGCGATGATCCTCGGCTTGCTGCTGACGGCCGCCTCCCTGGTCGCGCTGCACGTCCTGGACACCGCCGACGGCACCCGGCACCGCCGGTTCCTGCCGTCGCGCTGGTGGTCGGTGGGCGGCCTGGATGCGCTGGTGATCGCCGTACTGGTGTGGTGGCACTTCGTCGGCGCCAATACCTCCGACGACGGCTACATCCTGACCATGGCCAGGGTGTCCGAGCACGCCGGCTACATGGCCAACTACTACCGCTGGTTCGGCACGCCCGAGGCGCCGTTCGGCTGGTACTACGACCTGCTGGCGATGTGGGCGCACGTCACCACGGCCAGCATCTGGATGCGGCTGCCTACCCTCGTGATGGCGCTGACGTGCTGGTGGGTGATCAGCCGCGAGGTCATCCCCCGGCTTGGTGACTCCGTCAAGAAGAGCCGCGCCGCGGCGTGGACGGCGGCCGGGATGTTCCTGGCGGTCTGGCTGCCGCTGAACAACGGCCTGCGTCCCGAACCGATCATCGCCCTGGGCATCCTGCTGACCTGGTGCTCGGTGGAGCGGGCGGTGGCCACGAGCCGGCTGCTGCCGGTGGCCGCGGCGTGCATCCTCGGCGCGCTGACCCTGTTCTCCGGGCCGACCGGGATCGCCTCCATCGGTGCGCTGCTGGTGGCGATCGGGCCGTTGCGGACCATCCTGCATCGCCGCTCCAAGCAGTTCGGCCTGCTGCCGCTGATCTCGCCGATTCTGGCGGCGGCGACCGTCACCATCATCCTGATCTTCCGCGATCAGACGTTCGCCGGCGAAGCCCAGGCCACCGTTCTCAAACAGGCCGTCGGCCCCAGCCTGAAGTGGTTCGACGAACACATCCGCTACGAGCGGCTCTTCATGCCCAGCCCGGACGGGTCGGTGGCGCGCCGGTTCGCGGTCCTGGCGCTGATCCTCGCGCTGGCGATCGCGGTGGCGATCTCGTTGCGCAAGGGGCGAATTCCCGGTACCGCGGCCGGTCCGAGCCGCCGCATCATCGGCATCACCATCATCTCGTTCCTGGCGATGATGTTCACCCCCACGAAATGGACCCACCACTTCGGGGTGTTCGCCGGGCTGGCCGGTTCGCTGGGGGCGCTGGCGGCGGTGGCGGTGACTGGAGCCGCGATGCGCTCCAGACGCAACCGCACCGTGTTCGCCGCAGTCGTGCTGTTCGTGATGGCCATGTCGTTCGCCAGCGTCAACGGCTGGTGGTACGTCTCGAATTTCGGTGTGCCATGGTCGAATTCGTTCCCCAAGTGGCGCTGGTCGCTGACCACGGCGTTGCTCGAGCTGACGGTGATCGTGTTGTTGATCGCGGCGTGGTTCCACTTCGTCGCCACCAACGACGACGGACCGCCCAGGACCCGGTTCGGCGCCCGCGTGACGCGATTCACCCAGTCCCCGTTGGCAATTGCGACGTGGTTGCTGGTTCTGATGGAAGTCGTGTCGCTGACCCAGGCGATGATCTTCCAGTATCCGGCGTGGTCGGTGGGCCGGTCGAACCTGCAGGCGTTAACCGGAAAGACCTGTGGTCTGGCCACGGACGTGCTGGTCGAATTGGATCCCGAGGCCGGCATGTTGGCGCCGGTGTCCGCACCGGTGGGCGACGCGCTGGGCGCGGGCCTCTCGGAAGCGTTCACTCCCAACGGGATTCCCGCTGACGTCTCGGCGGATCCGGTGATGGAACGGCCGGGTGACCGCAATTTCGCCAATGACGACGGGGTGATCACCGGCACCGAGGCCGGCACCGAAGGCGGTACCACCGCTGCACCGGGCATCAACGGCTCCCGGGCCCGGTTGCCGTTCGGCCTCGACCCGGCGCGCACCCCGGTGCTGGGCAGTTGGCGCGCCGGCATCCAGGTGCCGGCAATGCTGCGGTCGGGCTGGTACCGGCTGCCGCCCAAGGATGAACGACACAAGACGCCGCTGCTGGTGGTGACCGCGGCCGGCCGGTTCGACTCCCGCGAGGTTCAGGTGCAGTGGGCCACCGACGACGAGGCCGCAGCCGGAAAGCACAGCGGTTCAATGGGATTCGCCGACGTCGGGGCGGCACCGGCCTGGCGCAACCTGCGCGCGCCGCTGTCGGCTATCCCAGACTCCGCCACCCAGATCCGCCTGGTGGCCGACGACGACGACCTGGCCCCGCAACATTGGATCGGGCTGACCCCGCCACGAGTGCCGCAGCTGCGCACGCTGCAGGACGTGGTGGGTTCGAAGGATCCGGTGTTCCTGGACTGGCTTGTGGGGCTGGCGTTCCCGTGCCAGCGACCGTTCGGTCATCAGAACGGTGTCGACGAGACACCCAAGTGGCGCATCCTGCCCGACCGGTTCGGCGCCGAGGCCAATTCGCCGGTGATGGACAACCTCGGCGGTGGCCCCCTGGGCATCACCGAGTTGCTGACGCAGTCGACGACGGTGGCGAGCTACCTCAAGGACGACTGGTTCCGGGACTGGGGTGCGCTGCAGCGGCTCACGCCGTACTACCCCGACGCCAAACCTGCGCGGCTGGAGTTGGGCACGGTGACGCGCAGCGGGTTGTGGGACCCCGCGCCGCTACGCAAGAGCTGATGGGCCGGGGGCCCATTTAGAACGGCGGGGGTTCGTCGTCGGGTGGGCCGGTGGCGGTGATTCGGGCTTGGTGGTTGGCGCGGCGTTCGGCGGTCACCCGGGCGGCGCGGGCTTGGGTGCGGGTGCGCCGGCGGGTGGGCATCATCGCGGTGCGCTCGGCGCAGTAATCCGCCGGTGGGGTTTGGGCTTCGGGGGCGGGCATCCCACCCACCGCATGGCACAGGCTGGGAAACAGCAGCGCGGAGCCGGGGGTGGTGACGTGGGTGTCCCCGGCCGGGGAGGTCAGGATCAAGGTGCCGTCGGCGAGTTGTTTCTCGGTCCAGCCCCAAAACGTTTTCATCAAGTGATGCGTGCGGCAGTAGCACTTGAGGTTGCCGGCGTGGGTGGGCCCACCGGAGGCGTAGGGGGTGGTGTGGTCGACATCGCAGTGCGTGGCCGGCACATCACAGCCCGGCCAGCGGCACGTCAGATCCCGGGCCCGCACGAACGCCGCCAGCGACGCTGAGGGGTGGTAGTGGGGCTCGGGTGCGGCGTAACCGGGATGAATCAACGGGACCTGCTTGGCGGTCAACGCCAACTCGGCCAACACCTCGGGGGTGATCAGGTCCTCGGCGCCCAGCACACACCCCGGGCTGTCGCTGTGGCCATCGAGGGTGGCCTGTTCGGCGATCACATAAATCACCACCGGCGAGGCGGGCTTGCGCCCGGCCGCGGTGCAATCGGCGCGCCCGCATTCACAGGCCAGCCGGGTGGCGTTCGCGGCCAGCGCCCCCAGGGCGTCAGCGCGGCGCTGGGCGGCGGTGCGCGGATCATTCGGGCACACCGTGGCCGCCAACGCCGTCAACCGCGCATCCACGGCCTGGGCATCGGTGCTGCGCAACCGCCCCTCGATCTGCGACAGCCCGTCGGACTCCCCGCCGATCCACACCTCCCGATCAGCCCGGGCTTCGGTGCGCCGGCGCAGCGCATCGGCATCGGCGTTGACGACGATCTGGTCGATCTTCTGCGACAGCCGCCCCCGGCTCAGCGAGGGCCACCGTGTCACCCGCGCTGCGACCCGCTCATCCACCGCCGCCAGCACCTCGGGGTCCTCGATCAGATCGGTACGGAACACAATCGTCGAGAACGCTTCCAGGTCGATGTCCCCGGCACAGAACACCGCCGCCACCTGCGGTAGGCGCTCACGCATCGCCCGGGCATAGCGCACCTTGGTCTCCGCACGGCCCTGGCTGATCCGCAACCCCGCGGCCACCTCCCCGGCCACCGCCTTGAACGTGTCGATCGCCCACTGACCCCGCTCAGCCCCCGGCACCAACCGGCAGGCGAACAACTCCCCGATCGCCACCAACTCCGCGGCCTGGGCCTGATTGACCACCCGCGCCGCCGCACCGATCCGCGTCATCCAGCCCACCGATTCCTCGGTCTTCTCCAGCAGAGCCCTGCGGTGGGCCAACACCTCCAGGTAGACGTCATAACCTTCCATCCCGGGGGCGATGAACGGCAGCCGATCGAACATACTTTCGATTATACGCGCCTCTAATGACTCAAGCTTTCTGGCAGGGTCTCGTCTTGTGGATAACCGCGGCCGACAGGCAGGCGCCACAGCACCTCAAGCAGGCCGTATCTCGAAGACGAACTCGCATCCCCCGATGCTGACGCTGTCGCCGTGGGCCAGCGTGGCGCTGCCCCTGATCAGTTCACCCCGCACTTCGACACCGTTCGTCGAGCGCAGATCGGTGATCACGAAACCCGACCCGGTATCGGCGATGACCGCGTGGTGGCGACTGACGTCGTTGTCGTCGAGCACGATGTCGTTGTCGGCCAGCCGACCTATCCGGGTGGTCGCGCCGTTGAGCTGGTACCGATGGCCGAATCGGTCGCACAGCGCCGCGACGACCGACGTCGACAGCGTGGTCCTGGTGTCGATGCGACTGCGTTTACGGGTGCTCTTGGCAGCCTGCTTGATGACGATCGGTTCCTGGCGCAGGATCCGCTCGTGCAGGGTGCTGACCGTCGGCCCGGGATCGATCCCCAGCCCCTCGGCCAGCGCCGTCTTCAACTGCCGGTAGGCACCGAGTGCGTCGGACTGCCGCTCGGTGACGTAATAGGCGGTGATGAGCTGGGCCCACAGCGGCTCGCGGTACGGATGCTCGGCGGCGAGCGCCTCCAGCTCACCGATCACGGCGTCGGCACGCCCACAGGCGATCTCGGCTTCCGCCCGCGCGCTGTGCGCGGCGACCTTGTCCTCGAGGAGCTTCGTGGCGAACGGGGCGACGAAGTCGAAGTCGCGCAGGTCATCCAGCACCGGGCCGCGCCATTCGGCCAGGGCCGTGGACAGGTGACTGCTGGCCTCCTCGAACCGGCCCGCGGCGGCCGCCTCGACGCCGGCGGCCTTGGCGGCGGTGAAGCGGCCCAGGTCGTAGTCGGTGTCGGCTACGTTCAGCTGGTAGCCCGGGGGCGCGCTCGCCAGCACCCGCACCGGGTCGGCGCCACCGTCACGCAGCAGCCGCCTCAGGTTGGAGATGTGGGACTGGATGCTGGTGCGCGCCGCCGGCACCGGGGAGCCGGCCCACACGGCGTCGATCAACGAGTCAACCGACACTGGCCGGTTGCGATCGATCAACAGCACAGCCAGCACTGCCCGCTGCTTGGCAGCACCGACGGACACCGGTACGCCGTTCACCAATAGTTGCAGCGGGCCCAGCACACCAAACCCGAGAGCCGAGTTCGTCATCGCGCTGCCAGCCTTCCGGGTCATCGAGGGTCCTGGCCATTATCTGGGTGTAATTGTGACCTCTGCGGGCCGCCGATAGGCAAAGGCCCACCGATTTGATGCCGGCGCGCGCCGAGCCTGCGAGCTGCAGCGCGGCCCCGCGTCCAAAACGGACTCAGTGACGTCGCCTACGATCGAGCCTCGTGTCCCCCGACGGTAATGAGCGGTCCCACCGGATCGCCCGGTTAGTAGCCGTCGTCTCCGGCATCGCCGGTCTGGTGCTGTGCCTGCTGGTTCCGCTGCTTCCGGTGCGACAGACCACGGCGGCCGTGCTGTGGCCGCAGGGCAGCACCCCGGACGGCAACATCAGCCAGATCACGGCTCCGCTGGTGTCGGGCGCGCCGCGCGACCTCGACATCTCCATCCCCTGCTCGGCGATCGCCACCCTGCCGGCGGCCGGCGGTCTGGTGGTGTCCACGCTGCCAACCGACGGTTTCCAGACCGGCAAGCACGGTCTGTTCGTGCGCGCGAACAAGGACTCCGTCGTGGTGGCGTTCCGCGACACCGTCGCCGCGGTCGCGCCCCGCGCCCAGATCGCGGCGGGCGGGTGCAACGTGTTGCACGTCTGGGCCGACGCCGGTGGCGCGGGCGCGGACTTCGTCGGGATCCCGGGCGCCGCCGGTCGTCTGGACCCCGAGAAGAAGCCGCAGGTCGGTGGGATTTTCACCGACCTGAAGGTGCCCGCACAGCCCGGGTTGTCGGCCCGGGTCGACGTGGATACCCGGTTCATCCTGCAACCCACCGCGCTCAAGACGCTGGCGATGGTGCTGGGGGCGCTCGCGGTGCTGGTCGCCATCGCGGCCCTGGCGGCGCTGGACCGCCTGAGCAGGGGTGACACATTGCGCGGCTGGCGGCCCCGGCTACCGAGGTTCAGGGCCGGTCTGGCCACCTGGCTCGCGGACGTCGTGGTGATCGGGACCCTGCTGCTGTGGCACATCATCGGCGCCACCTCGTCGGATGACGGCTACAACCTGACCATCGCGCGGGTGGCGCCGAAGGCCGGCTACAACGTCGACTACTACCGCTACTTCGGCACCACCGACGCACCATTCGACTGGTACTTCGGGGTGCTGTCCAAGCTGGCCGCGGTCAGCACCGCGGGGGTGTGGATGCGGCTTCCGGCCACTCTGGCCGCCATCGCCTGCTGGCTGCTGATCAGTCACTTCGTGCTGCGCCGCCTGGGCCCGGCGCGAGGCGGACTGGGCGCGAACCGGGTCGCGGTGTGGACGGCGGGCGCGGTGTTCGTCGCGGCCTGGATCCCGTTCAACAACGGGCTGCGGCCGGAGCCGTTGATCGCCCTGGGCGTCATCCTGACCTGGATTCTGGTGGAGCGCTCGATAGCGCTGGGCCGGTTGGCGCCCGCTGCCGTCGCGATCATCGTCGCGATGCTCACCGTGACGTTGGCCCCGCAGGGTCTGATCGCGGTGGCACCGCTGCTGACCGGCGCCCGCGCCATCGCCCAGACGATCCGGCGCAGGCGCGAAACCGACGGCCGGCTGGCGCCGCTGATCACTCTGGCCGCGTCGTTGTCCCTGATCACCGTCGTGGTTTTCCACAGCCAGACGCTGGCCACCGCCGCCGAGTCGGCGCGCATCAAGTACACGGTGGGGCCGACGATCGCCTGGTACCAGGACTTCCTGCGCTACTACTTCCTCACCGTGGAGAGCAACGCCGACGGCTCGATGTCGCGCCGGTTCGCCGTGCTGGTGCTGCTGCTGTGCATGTTCGGGATGCTGTTTGTGTTGCTGCGCCGCGGTCGGGTGGCCGGGCTGGCGACCGGGCCGGCGTGGCGGTTTGTGGGGACCACCGCGATCGCGCTGCTGCTGCTGACGTTCACCCCCACCAAGTGGGCCATCCAGTTCGGCGCGTTCGCCGGACTGGCCGGTGCGCTGGGCGGCCTGACGGCATTCACCGTCTCGCGGATCGGCCTGCACAGCCGGCGCAACCTGGCGCTCTATGTCACCGCGCTGCTGTTCGTGCTGGCCTGGGCGACGTCTGGCATCAACGGCTGGTTCTACGTCGGCAACTACGGCGTCCCGTGGTACGACATCCAGCCGGTCGTCGCCAGCCACCCGGTGACGTCGATGTTCCTGACGCTGTCGATCCTGACCGGGTTGCTGGCCGCCTGGTACCACTTCCGGATGGACTACGCCGGGCACACCGAGGTGAAGAACAACCGGCGCAACCGGGTGCTGGCGTCCACGCCGCTGCTGGTGGTGGCGGTGATCATGGTGGCGGGCGAAGTCGGTTCGCTGGCCAAGGGCGCGGCGTTCCGGTATCCGCTCTACACCACCGCCAAGGCCAACCTGGCGGCCATCACGTCACCGACCAGCTGCGCGATGGCCGACGACGTGCTGGCCGAGCCCGACTCCAATGCCGGGATGCTGCAGCCCGTTCCGGGGCAGGAATTCGGTCCCGACGGTCCGCTCGGCGGCGTCAACCCGGTGGGCTTCAAGCCGGAGGGCGTCGGCGAAGACCTCAAGTCCGACCCGGTGGTGAGTAAGCCCGGCGTCGTCAACTCCGACGCCTCCCCTAACAAACCGAACGCCGCCATCACGGACTCCGCCGGAACCGCCGGCGGCAAGGGGCCGGTCGGCGTCAACGGCTCGCACGCCGCGCTGCCCTTCGGACTGGACCCCGCGCGCACTCCGGTGATGGGAAGTTACGGCGAGAACAACCTCGCCGCACGCGCCACCTCGGCGTGGTACCAGCTGCCGGCCCGCCGGCCGGACCGGCCGCTGGTGGTGGTCTCGGCCGCCGGCGCCATCTGGTCCTACAAAGAGGACGGCGACTTCATGTACGGGCAGTCGCTCAAGCTGCAGTGGGGCATCGCCAAGCCCGACGGCAGCACCCAGCCCCTTGGTGAGGTGTTCCCGATCGATCTGGGACCGCAGCCGGCCTGGCGCAACCTGCGGTTCCCGTTCGCCTGGGCTCCGCCGGAGGCCAATGTGGCGCGCATCGTGGCCTACGACCCGAACCTGAGCTCCGAGCAGTGGTTCGCGTTCACGCCGCCGCGGGTGCCGGAGCTGGAACCGCTGCAGCGGCTGATCGGGTCGCAGAGCCCGGTCCTCATGGACATCGCGACCGCGGCGAACTTCCCGTGCCAGCGGCCGTTCTCCGAGCACCTCGGCATCGCGGAGTTGCCGGAGTACCGCATCCTGCCCGACCACAAGCAGACCGCTGTGTCGTCCAACCTGTGGCAGGCCGCTTCCACCGGTGGGCCGTTCATGTTCACCCAGGCGCTGTTGTGGACGTCGACCATCTCGACGTATCTGAGCGGCGACTGGTACCGCGACTGGGGCTCGGTCGAGCAGTACCACCGGCTGGTCCCCACCGATCAGGCACCCGAAGCCACCGTCCAGCAAGGCGTGACCACAGTGCCCGGCTGGAGCCGGCAAGGACCGATTAGGGCCCTCCCATGAGCAGTCCCAGCAGTCCCCCCGCGAGCAGTCGCGAAATCGCACAAAACCAGACCGATTCGCGCGATTCTGCGTCTGCTCGCGACATCAAGGTGACCCGGTGGGTGGCGACGATTGCCGGGCTGATCGGGTTCCTGCTGTCCGTCGCGACACCGTTGCTGCCGGTCGTGCAGACCACCGCGATGCTCAACTGGCCGCAGAACGGCCAGCTCAACAGCGTGACGTCGCCGCTGATCTCGCTGACCCCCGTCGACTTCAAGGCGTCGGTGCCGTGCAGCATCGAGCGCGACATGCCGCCCAGCGGCGGCGTCATCCTGGGCACCGCGCCCAAGCAGGGTAAGGACGCCAACCTCAACGCGCTGTTCGTCGTCGTCAGCGCACAGCGGGTCGACGTCACCGACCGCAACGTCGTGATCCTGTCGGTACCGCGAGACCTGTTGCGGTCGCCGCAGTGCGAGCGCATCGACATCAGCTCGACGCACGCCGGCACGTTCGCCGAGTTCATCGGGCTGAAGGACCCGCGCGGCGCCCCGCTGCGCAGCGGTTTCCCGGACCCGAACCTGCGCCCCCAGATCGTCGGGGTGTTCACCGACCTGACCGGTCCGGCGCCGCCCCAGCTGAGTCTGTCGGCAACCATCGACACCCGGTTTTCCAGCACGCCGACAACGCTGAAGCTGCTGGCCATGGTCGGCGCGATCGTGGCCACCATCGTCGCCCTCATCGCACTGTGGCGCCTTGACCAGCTGGACGGCCACCGGATGCGGCGCTGGATCCCAGCGAACTGGCGCACCTTCACGTTGCTCGACGGCGTGGTGATCTTCGCCTTCCTGTTGTGGCACGTGATGGGCGCCAACTCATCCGACGACGGCTACATCCTGGGCATGGCGCGCGTCGCCGACCGCGCCGGCTACATGTCCAACTATTTCCGCTGGTTCGGCAGCCCCGAGGACCCGTTCGGCTGGTACTACAACCTGCTGGCACTGATGACGCACGTCAGCGACGCCAGCATCTGGATGCGGCTGCCGGACCTGGTCGCCGGGTTGCTCTGCTGGCTGCTGCTGTCGCGCGAAGTGCTGCCCCGACTCGGCCCGGCGGTAGCCGCCAGCAAACCCGCCAACTGGGCGGCGGCGATGGTGCTGCTCACCGCGTGGATGCCGTTCAACAACGGCCTGCGGCCCGAAGGCATCATCGCGCTCGGATCGCTGGTGACCTATGTGCTGATCGAGCGGTCGATGCGCTACAGCCGTCTGACGCCGGCCGCGCTGGCCATCATCACCGCGGCATTCACCCTCGGCGTGCAGCCCACCGGGCTGATCGCGGTCGCCGCCCTGGTGGCCGGTGGTCGTCCGATCCTGCGGATCTTTGTGAAGCGCCGCCGCATGGTCGGCACGTTGCCGCTGCTGTCGCCGATGCTGGCCGCCGGCACCGTCATCCTGACCGTCGTGTTCGCCGACCAGACGCTGTCGACGGTCCTGGAAGCCACCCGGGTGCGCAGCAAGATCGGCCCCAGCCAGGCCTGGTACACCGAGAACCTGCGTTACTACTACCTGTTCCTGCCGACCGTCGACGGTTCGCTGTCGCGCCGGTTCGGCTTCCTGATCGCCGCGCTATGCCTGTTCACCGCGGTGTTCATCATGCTGCGGCGCAAGCGGGTGTCCGGAGTGGCCCGCGGGCCGGCGTGGCGGCTGATGGGCGTCATCTTCGGCACCATGTTCTTCCTGATGTTCGCGCCTACCAAATGGGTGCATCACTTCGGTCTGTTTGCCGCGGTCGGTGCGGCGATGGCGGCCTTGACGACGGTGCTGGTGTCGCCGGCGGTGCTGCGCTGGTCGCGGAACCGGATGGCATTCCTGGCCGCGGTGTTCTTCGTGGTGGCGTTGTGTTTCGCCACCACCAACGGCTGGTGGTACGTATCCAGCTACGGTGTGCCGTTCAACTCGACCATGCCCAAGCTCGGCGGAATCACGGTCAGCACAGTCTTTTTCGCACTTTTTGCGATGGCGGCTGTCTATGCGGCCTGGCTGCACTTCGCGCCGCGGGGCAGCGGCGAGGGGCGGGTGGCCCGCCTGCTCACCACCGCCCCGGTGTCGCTGGCGGCCGGTTTCATGGCGCTGGTGTTCGTGGCGTCGATGGGGATCGGGATCGTCCGGCAATACCCGACGTACTCCAACGGCTGGTCTAATCTGCGGGCGTTTGCCGGCGGCTGCGGACTGGCGGACGACGTACTGGTCGAGCCGGACACCAACGCGGGCTTCATGACGCCGCTGCCCGGAAATTACGGACCGCTGGGTCCGCTGGGTGGCAGCGACCCCGTCGGCTTCTCCCCCAACGGGGTGCCCGAGCACACCGTCGCCGAGGCCATGGTGATGAAGCCGAACCAGCCGGGCACCGACTACGACTGGGACGCTCCCACCAAGTTGAAGACGCCCGGCATCAACGGCTCGACGGTGCCATTGCCGTACCAGCTCGACCCGGGTCGGGTACCGCTGGCCGGCACCTACACCACGGGCGCCCAGCAGCAGAGCCGGCTGGCGTCGGCGTGGTACCAGCTGCCCAAGCCCGACCAGGCTTCCCTGGAGAGCCATCCCCTCGTCGTCATCACCGCCGCCGGCAAGATCGCCGGCAACAGCGTCCTGCACCACTACACGTCCGGCCAGACCGTGGTGCTGGAGTACGCGCGGCCCGGGCCCGGTGCGCTGGTGCCCGCGGGCCGGATGGTGCCCGACGACCTGTACGGCGAGCAGCCCAAGGCGTGGCGCAACCTGCGCTTCGCCCGGGACAAGATGCCCGCCGACGCCGTAGCGGTACGGGTGGTGGCCGAGGACCTGTCGCTGACGCCGGAAGACTGGATCGCGGTCACGCCGCCGCGGGTGCCGGAGCTGCGGTCGCTGCAGGAGTACGTCGGTTCGACGCAACCGGTGCTGCTGGACTGGGCGGTAGGCCTGGCGTTCCCGTGCCAGCAACCGATGCTGCACACCAACGGTGTCACCGAGATACCGAGGTTCCGCATCACCCCGGACTACAACGCCAAGAAGCTGGACACCGACACCTGGGAGGACGGCGTCAACGGCGGCCTGCTGGGCATCACCGACCTGCTGCTGCGCGCCCATGTGATGGCGACCTACCTGTCGCGTGACTGGGCCCGCGACTGGGGGTCGCTGCGCAAGTTCGACACGCTGGTCGATGCGTCGCCGGCGCGGTTGGACCTGGGCGAGGCGACGCGTAGTGGTTTGTGGTCGCCGGGGCAGATCCGGATCAAGCCCTAGCGCGGCGACGATGCCCTGTGTGGCCGCCATCGTCGGACTTCCGCACCAGATTTACCGGCTCGACGCGGCGGCGAGGTGACCCGCAGCAGGTCACGACTTGGGTAGCTTCAGCACCCTGTTCTTGCCGCTCTCGGCGACGTAGAGATTGCCGGCGCCGTCCACGGCCACCCCGCGCGGACCGTCGAGGCTGGGGAACGGCAGCACCGTCTGGGTACTGGTCCCGGCTGCCAGCCGCACCACCCGACCGGTGCCGGCGTCGGTGACGAACACATTCCCGGACCCGTCCACCGCGACACCCCAGGGGTTGACGAGACCGAAGAACGGCGCCGTCGTCTGGGCGCCGGTCGCGGCGATCAGCTTGATCACCCGGCCGTTGTCGAAGTCGGCGACGTACACGTTGCCCGCGCCGTCCACCGCCACCCCCTCGGGGCCCTCGATCGCGGTGATCGGCAACACCGTCTGCGCGCCGGTTCCCACCGCCAGTTTCAGCACGCGGTCTTTCAGCCAGTCGACGAGATAGACGTTGCCGGCGGCGTCCAGCGCTATCCCGTGCGGCCCACTGTGGTCGAGGGTCAACACCGTCTGGGTACTGCTCCCGGCCGCCAGCTTCAGCACACGCTCGCCATGGGAGTCGGTGACATACACCGCCCCGGCGCCGTCGACGGCTATTCCGACGGCGTTCCTGAGGTCTCTGAACGGCAGCACGTTCTGCTCCAGGGTTCCCGCGTCGAGCTTCACCACCCGGTCGTTCCCGCTGTCGGCGACGTACACGTTGCCGGCACCGTCCGCCGCCACCCCGAGTGGACCGTTCAGGCCGGCGATGGGCAGCACGACCTCGGCCGCCGCCGGCGCCGGCGGCGGGGCCGGCTTCGAAGCCGCCGAAGAATCGGGCGCCCGGGTGCCGGCGCTGTGGACGCGGACGGTGACGGTGACGACGACGGCCGCGACCAGAGTGACCAGGACGGCGCCTAGCGCGATCCGCGCCCGCGGGCTCATCCGGGTGAACAGCGGCGACCTCGCCGCGGCGGTCGCCGGGGCCGGGGTGGCGGCCAGGGTCGGGGCGCTGCTTGCGGTCTCGGGATCAAGCGGTGCTTCTCGGGCAGCAGCGGCCAGTTCCGTGACGGTCTGGTACCGGTTGCCGGGCTCTTTGGCCATGCCTTTGGCGATGACGGCGTCAAGTTCGGCCGGCAGGTCGGGCCGGGTGGCCGACGGCCGCGGCGGCGGCAGTGTCAGGTGCGCGGTGACCTGACTCTCCAGCGATTCACCGGGGAAGGGCCGGTTGCCGGTCAGGCACTCGTACAGCACACACGTCAGGGCGTAGATGTCGGCGCGGGCGTCGGCTTCTTCGGCCATCAACCGCTCCGGTGCCATGTACGGCCAGCTACCGATCATCTCCCGGGAACCGGTCAGTCCGGCGTCGTCTGCGCCGCGGGCGATGCCGAAGTCGATCAGGTACGCGAAATCGTCCTCATCGACCAGGATGTTGCCCGGCTTGACGTCGCGGTGAACCAGCCCGACCTTGTGCGCGGCGCGCAGCGCCTGGGCGACCTGCTCGATGATGTGTACCGCCCGCTGCGGGGCCAGTGGTCCGCTCGACAGCGTCTCTTCCAGGTCGCGCCCCTCGACCAGCCGCATATCGACGTACAACCGGCCATCGATTTCGCCGTAGTGGTGGATCGGGATGATATGCGGGTTGTTGAGCTGCGCGGCCGCCTCCGCTTCGCGGCGGAAGCGCTGCAGGAACGTCTGGTCGGTGGCCAGCTGCGGGGGCAGGAGCTTGATCGCGACGACGCGGTTGGTCTCCGTGTCATAGGCGCGCCACACCTCACCCATGCCGCCCTGGCCCAGAACGCTCTGCAACCGGTAGCGCCCGAAGTGCGTCGCCTGCACGGGATCACCATAAGCCCGGATTTAGCTCGCGTGGGGCAATGGCGGCGTCTGGCCCACGACATTGCCACCGGCGTCCAACGCCTGTAACTGGTAGTAGCCGTCGCTGGCGCCGTTCAGCGGCAGCGACGTGTCGTACCCGGCCCAGTCGACGGTGGCCAGCACCGTCATCGCGGAACTTTGCTGGCCGTGCCGCAGCCGCCAGCTGCGCACCGCGGTGGCTCCGTTCCACACGGCATGCACCGTGTCGCCGGTGAAGACCATCCTCGGTGGCTCGACGGGGGTGGCGCTCCACTCGTTCAGGTAGGCGCGATAGGTGCCGCCGGCCAGGGCCACGTCGTAGAGCATGGTGCCGTCAGCGGCGAATTCGGCGATGTGTCCGGCCGTTCCCCAGCCGGAGAAGGTGCCGCCGCCGGGTAGTTGCTGCAGGTTGCCCATGGCGCCGCTGCTGAGTTTGTCCGGGTGGGGCTGCGCGCGCAGCAGCGAGGTGGTGCGCCCGGCCGGGTCCAGGCGGATCCACTTCAGGCTGCTCGGCACCGAGCCGCCGCCGGTCTGTCCGGCGTTGCCCTCGAAGTGGTTGTCGAACAGCGTGACCGTGTTGGCGTCGGGCATCTCCACGTCGTGCTGGTAGGCGAACTCGACCCCTTCGCCGAGCGCAAACGTCGACTGCCGCCCACCGAGTCGCCAGTTGACGGCGCCGGTGCGCGGATCGACGCTGAACACCGTGGACAACGCGCGCATGCTGATCAGCAGGTTGCCAGCGGGGTCCAGCGCGATCGAATTCATGTGGTAGGGGTCCAAAACCTGACCCTGGTTGTACTTTGCCGGGGAGTCGCTGACCGGCACGTGCGCGAGAGCATCCCATTGAAACAGCGTCTGGTGGCGTTCCACGTCGACCACCGAGGCGATGCAGTTGTAGATCCTGCCGTCCCTCGGGCCGCCGACGGCGCTGAGGTCGGTGACGACTTCCTGGTAGGAGGTGACCAGGGCGTGCCCGTCAGGTGTGAGCCGGAATTCATGGATGTCCGACGAAAGCTCCCCGCCCGGGGTGACGGTGTCGATCACGTTGTAGCGCTCGTCGGCGATGTAGCTGAGGCCGAGTCCGTGACCGCCCTGTTTGAGGCCTTGCCACCAGGTGAGCACCGGCTTGCCCCGATACGTCTGTACACGCAGGTTTCCCGCGGTCTGGCCGGCCGGGAGCTCGCGCTGCCACACCACCCGTCCGGACTTGTCGGCGATGACCAGGACCGCCGCTTTCGGCGCACCGCCGGACGGGTTGGCCGCCGTGGTGCCCGAGACGTAGAAGACGTAGCCGGGTGCGCCACGGGAGTCGTCGACCTTGACGGCATATCCCAGCGAAGGGGACGCCGTGCTCGAGGGCGCGGCGGGTTTGCTGTCATGCGTGCCGCAGGCCGCCGCCGCGGCGGTCAGCGCGCCTCCCGCCGCGATACCGAATTGACGCCGTGATATCCCGCCGGCCATCGATCTCCTTCGACGAGTTCGCGTCTGCGGCTGTTGCCGGGGCTATTAGATCAGCCGGCGCTTCGGGACGGGATGAAACACTGGAAGGCATGTGGGCGAAGCGCATTGGCATCACCGTGCTGGTGAGCGTTGCGTCCTCCGGATGCGCCGCGACCCCGCCGGCCGGACCGGGCTCGGCCGCCCGATCCAACTACGTCGCGATGGGTGATTCCTTCGCCGCCGCGCCTGGTGTGCCCGAGCCGGCCGCCCCGCGCGGCTGCCACAAGTCCACCAACAACTATCCGGCCGTGCTCGCCCGCCGCCTGGACGCTGCCGCGTTTCATGACGTCACGTGCAGCGGAGCGACGACCGACGACGTCGTCAACCGCGAACAGCGGACAGACCACGGACTGATCCCCCGGCAACTGGACATGGTGGGGCCGCCGACGGACCTGATCACGATCACCATCGGCGCAAACGACGTGGGACTGGCCGGCGATGCGGAGTCCTGCGAGGTCAAGGCCGCCGACCCGAAGCCGTGCGCCGCCGCGTTCGTCGTCAACAACGTCGACCGTGTCTCCAGCAGCATCGGCGAGCAGGTCCCGGTGTGGGCCACGATGATCGACCAGCTGCGCGCCGACGCCCCCAGAGCACGCATCATCCTGGTGGGCTACGGGATCTTCGTCCGCCCCGGCGGCTGCTTTCCCAGCCAACCGCTGCTGCCCAACGACGCCAACTATCTGCAGGCCAAAGTCGACGAACTCGACGATCGACAACGACAACTCGCCAACGACAAGGGTGTGGAGTTCTTCGACACGCGGTCGGTGTCCGTGGGTCATGACATGTGCGCGCCGCCAGGCGAGCGCTACGTGGAGGGCTACGTCACCGAAGGCAACAACGTGCCCCTGCATCCCACCGCGCTGGGTGCGGTGGCGGTGGGAAATGCGCTGACCGACTATCTGGTGTTGTCGGAGAACCGGTAAGCGCGTTCATCACCGCACGCAACGCCATTTCCATGCGGCGGGCTAATTGACGCAAGTGCAGGTTTAGCTGCGCAAACGGAGGTCAATTACTCGTTCGGCACGGCATCATTGGGCGGATTGGACGGGTGGATGCGCACGCTGACTGGCTTCGGGACTTGTGCTTCGGTATTCGCGCTGTTGGCCGCTTCCACGGCCACCATCGGCACGGGCATGGCCGCCGCAACCGGCCCGGTGCCGATAAGTTCGACATTGCGGAACTGCGACGGCAGCCCCGTCAAGACCGCGGTCCAGGCGCCGCGTGTGGCGCTGGGGCGTGGCGTCGTCATCTTCCGCCCATCGGGTTCGACGGTTAGTGCGGACGTCAACCTGGTGATCTCCAACCAGCCCGGAATGCACTACGACGTCGGCCTCATCCAGGTGCCGCGGCCGACGTCGGCGACCTGCGGCCCCGGTGACCCGGGCACGACTTTCACCGGCGTCGACACCGACCCGATGGGTCAGGCGAACGTGACCATCAACGCCCCGCTGCAACAGGGCACCACCGGAGTCTGGGTCATGGTCACCACCCCGAACCCGCACAACCAGGCCCCAGGCGAGTACTACACCTCGGAGTTCGTGGCTCCCGTCTAAATGGGGCGAACCTGTAATACCGTCGCGGCATGACCGATTACGAGCCGGAGGCCGTGGATCGGCTGCCCTTCTCCACCCCGGAAAAGTCGCAGCGCTATCGAACCGAGGATTACGCCGGCGCCGTCGGCCTCAATTGGTACCGCACGGATCCCACGCTGCAATTCACGATGTCGTACTACCTCAAGCCCGACCAATTGGCCGTGGTGGAACCACACTTGAACGGGATCGGCGACCTGATGGGCGGACCGGTCGCCCGCTGGGCCGAGGAAACCGACCGCAACCCGCCGCGGCTGGAGCGGTACGACCGGTGGGGTCACGACGTAAGCCAGGTGGTGATGCCGCCGTCGTTCACCGCGGCCAAACGGGCGGTGCTCGATGCCCAGGGCGCGCTACGGGATTCGTGCCGAGTTGCGGGTTTTCGGTCGTCGCTGTCGATGTTCGCGTCGAACTACCTGCTGAACCAGGCCGACATCGGGATGGGCTGCGCGCTGGGGACCGGAGGCGGCATGGTGCAGTCACTGGTGGCCGCGTACGCGCCGGCCGACGTGCGCGACCATGTGCTCGCCAAGTTCGACTCGGGCGAGTGGGCAGGCGAGACAGCGCAATTGCTGACCGAACGCACGGGTGGGTCGGATCTGGGCGCACTGGAGACGACCGCGCGGCGGGCCGGAGACGCGTGGGTGCTGAACGGCTTCAAGTGGTTCGCATCGAACTGCGCCGGGGAGGCATTCGTCGTCCTGGCCAAGCCCGAGGGCGCACCGGACTCGAGTCGCGGGGTGGCCAACTTCCTGGTGCTGCGCACCCGTCGGGACGGCTCCCGCAACGGCGTGCGGGTGCGACGGCTGAAGGACAAACTCGGCACCCGCTCGGTCGCCTCCGGAGAGGTCGAATTCGTGGACGCGGAGGCCTTTCTACTCTCCGGCGAGCCGTCCGGGGAGTCGGGCCCGTCCGACGGCAAGGGGCTGGGCCGGATGATGGAGCTGACCAACGCGGCGCGGCTCGGCATCGCGCTGTTCGGGCTGGCGAACGCGCGGCGCGCCTTGGTCGAGTCGCTCTGCTACGCGCGGCAGCGGCGCGCCTTCGGTGGGGCGCTGCTCGACAAGCCGCTGATGCGTCGCAAGCTCGCCGAGCTGATCGTCGACGTCGAAGCCGCCCAGGCACTGGTGTTCGACGGCACCGGAGCGGTGAACCACCGGCAGCCGCGCGGCACCCGGCAACGCATCGCGGTGCCGGTCACCAAGCTCAAGGTCGCCCGCCTCGGGATCACCGCGGCATCCGACGCGATCGAAATCCACGGCGGCAACGGCTACATCGAAACATGGCCGGTGGCAAGGCTTTTGCGGGACGGTCAGGTCAACACCATCTGGGAGGGGCCGGACAACATCCTATGTCTGGACGTGCGCCGCGGCATCCTGCAGAGCCGGGCTCACGAGGCGTTGTTGACCCGGTTGCGTGACGCGGTGTCGGTCTCCGACGACGACCCGACGACGGGGCTGGTGGCCGACCGGATCGACGACCTGGAAGCGGCCGTCACCGCGTGGGAGAAGCTGGACGGGGCGGTGGCCGAGGCGCGACTGTTTCCACTCGCCCAGTTCATGGGTGATGTCTACGCCGGCGCGCTGCTGACCGAGCAGGCGGCCTGGGAACGCGAGACGGTTGGCGGCGAGCGCAAGGCGCTGGTGGCGCGGCTGTATGCCCAGCGCTACCTCGCCGATCGGGGGCCGCTGCGCGGTATCGACGCCGACAGCGAGGAGGCGCTGGATCGTTTCGACGAACTGGCCGAGGGCGCCCTCCACCTTCGCGAGCAGACGTGAAAGCCCCCATTTCATGACGAAATCAGGGGCTTTCACGTCTGCTCGCCGAAATCGGCAGCCCGCGTCGATTGCCGAAATCCCCGCCAACGTGGGACTTCGGTCCCTATTGCGCCGCACGGTTCCAATGGTCCGATGAATCGGAATTCGCCAATGGTGTTGGAGGTACGGCGATGAACAGACAGCTGACCGTTCAGGCCGCACGGGACAACACGCCCCAGGCTCCGGGGGATATCACCACCACATCGTGGCGCGCCGACCTCGGAGGCGCGTCGGCGTCCGTCGCCGATGTGCTCTCAGCCCAGGACGTCGAGTCGTTGCCGCCTGGCTCCGGCATGCTCGTCGTGACACGGGGTCCCAACACCGGATCGCAGATCCGGCTGGACCGCCCCGTCATGTCGGCCGGTCGGCATCAGCTCAGCGACATCTATCTCGACGACATCACCGTCAGCCGCAGACACGCCGAATTCCGGAGGGAGAAAGGCGAATTCCACATCGTCGACTGCGGCAGCTTCAACAGTAGCTACGTCAACGGCCAACCGGTGGAGTCAGCGGTGCTCAGCAACGGCGACGAGATCCAGATCGGAAAGTACCGGCTGGTGTTCATCAGGAGCAGCTAGCGGCGGGCGCCTCCCGCAAGCCCCTCCCGCCTAGACCGGAATCAGCCCGTGCTTACGGGCCAGCCTCGACCAGTTCTGCTTGTCCCTCAGCAGGTGCATCGACCTGCGCAGCAGCAACCGGGTCTGGTGCGGGTCGATCACCGCGTCGATGAACCCGCGCTCGGCGGCGATCCACGGAATCGCCATGTTGAGGTTGTAGCCCTCGATGAAGTCCTTTTTGATCTGCTGCACCTCGGGCGCGGTGGGGTCCGGGAAGCGCTTCACCAACAACTGCGCCGCACCCTCGGCGCCGATGACCGCGATGCGCGCGGTGGGCCAGGCGAAGTTGAAGTCGGCGGTCAGCTGCCGCGAGCCCATCACCGCGTACGCACCGCCGTAGGACTTGCGGATCGTGATGGTCACCTTGGGCACGTCGGCCTCGACCACGGAGTACAGGAACCGGCCGCCGCGCTTGATGATGCCGCGCTTCTCCTCCTCGGCGCCCGGCAGGAATCCGGGGGTGTCCACCACGAACACCAGCGGGATCTGGAAGGAGTCGCAGAACCGGATGAACCGGGCCGCCTTGTCGGAGGCCTCGTTGTCGATCGCCCCGGAAAGGTGCATGGGCTGGTTGGCGATCACGCCCACCGGACGCCCGTCGACCCGGGCGTAACCGGTGATGATGGCCGGCCCGTGCTGCGCGGCGACTTCCAGGAAGTCGCCGTCGTCGAAGATGCGCAGCAGGATCTCGTGCATGTCATAGGCGGCGTTGTCGGAGTCCGGGATGATCGTGTCCAGCTCCAGGTCGGTCGGGGTGACCTCGGGTTCCAGCCCGGGATTGATGACCGGCGGCTTGGTGAAGCAGTTCGACGGCAGGAACGACAAGAAGTCCCGCACGTACTGGAAGGCCTCGGCCTCGGAGTTCACCACCTGGTGGATGTTGCCGTAGCGGGCCTGCGCATCGGAGCCGCCGAGTTCGTCGAGGGTGACGTCCTCGCCGGTAACCTCGCGGATCACGTCGGGACCGGTGACGAAGAAGTAGCCCTGGTCGCGCACCGAGACCAGCAAGTCGTCCTGGATCGGCGAATAGACCGCTCCCCCGGCACATTTGCCGAAAATCAGGGAGATCTGCGGCACCACGCCGGACAGTGCCTCGTGCCGCTGGCCCAGCTCCGCGTACCACGCCAGCGAGGTGACCGCGTCCTGGATGCGGGCCCCGCCGGAGTCCTGGATGCCCACGATCGGGCAGCCGACCATGGCGCACCATTCCATCAGACGGGCGACCTTGCGGCCGAACATCTCGCCGACGGTGCCCTGGAAGACGGTCTGGTCGTGGGAGAACACCCCGACCGGACGGCCGTCGATCAGCGCGTGACCGGTGACCACCCCGTCGCCGTAGAGCGCGTTGGGGTCACCCGGGGTCTTGCACAGCGCCCCGATCTCGAAGAAGGTGCCCGGGTCGACCAGTGCGTGCACGCGGGCCCGTGCGCTGGGGATGCCCTTCTTGTCGCGCTTGGCGGCCGCCTTCTCGCCGCCCGGCTCCTTGGCCAGCTCCAGGCGAGCTCGTAGCTCGGCCAGCTTCTCGGCGGTGGAATGCACGACGATCGGAGCCGGCTCCGGAGCCACTTCAGTCACTTACTTCCCCACCTCACTAGCGCGTTCAGCTTCGATGTCGTCCAGCGCGCGGCTCATGTGTTCGCCCACCTTGGCGATGATCGGCTCGTCGATGGCCTGGATGTGCTCACCACCGATCGGCACGACCTCGAGGTCGGCGACGTACTCACCCCAGCCGCCATCCGGTTTGCGGATGCCGTACCGCGGCTCGAACATGATCGCGTCGTCATGGTATCGATCGGCCATGTAGAGGGTGACGTGGCCATCGAACGGCTGGATCTCGGCGGTGTCGATCGCCCGGTTGTCGAGGTACGACGTGCGCTGGTGCTCGATGATCCCGGCCGGGATCTGCACGCCGCTCTGGCTGACGGCGTCCAGCACGAATCGCACCTGGCCGTCGTCGTCGAGTTCCTCGAGCTGCTCGTAGGGGATCGCCGGGATGGTGACGTTGAACGTCTTCTCGGCGAATTTGGCGTAGCGGTCCCAGCGCTTGCGGACCTCTTCCTTGGTCTGCGGGATCTCCTCGCCGGCACGCACCGCGTCGATCAGGCCGACCCAGCGCACGTCCTTGCCGAGGCGCTTGAGCCCGATCGCGCAGGCGTAGGCCAACACCCCGCCCAGCGACCAGCCGGCCAGGATGTAGGGCCCGTCGCCCTGCAGTTCGACCAGTTTCGGAACGTACTGCGCGGCACGTTCTTCGATCGACCCCTCGACACGTTCGAAGCCGTACATCGGCACATCCGCCGGCAACCGGTTCAACAACGGCTCGTACACCACCGTGGAGCCGCCGGCGGGGTGGAACACGAAGACCGGCGTCCGCGAGCTGCCCTCCTGGCGCGGCCGCAGGGTGCGCACGAAGCCGTCGATCACGCCGGCCTCCAGGTAGTTGCGCACCTTCTCGGCCAGCGCCTCGATGTTCTCCGAACTATGCACGTCCTCAGCCGTGATCGGCCCTTCAGCGCGCTCGGAGAGCCGCTCGGCCATCTTGGCGGCCTTCTCGTCGTCGAGCTTGGGCAACGGGTTGAAGATGCCGCCCGCGGATTTGCCGGTGACGATCGCCCAGGTCGCGAAAACGACGCGCTCGGCGGCGTCCCGCGGCGGGACGTCGGAGTTGAGCGCCTTGGCGACGGCCTCCTGGCTGAGTGCACCTGCCGTCGGCTTCTCCCCGTTGCCGGCGGCGCCGTTGGTGCCGGGCCCGGTGGGATTGGTCGGCGGCGGGGGGATCGGCACGTCCGACGGCGGGGGTGCCTCGGACACGGGCTCGGCCTGCGTCTGGGGCTCCGCCTGCGGGTCGGGCGCCGGCGCCACCAGGCTGGCCGGCGACGCGCCGCTGAGCAACTCGGCCTGCGCCCGCGCGATCTCCTCGGCGGTCTGCGTCTTCTGGTACTCGTGCAGCTGCTCGACCTCGTCGCGGTGCTCGATCGCGTACTCGATCAGCTTCTCCACGGCATACAGGTTGGCGTCGCGGACCGCGGTCAGCTGGATCGGCGGCAGGTCGAAGTCGTACTCGACGCGGTTCTTGATCCGCACCGCCATCAGCGAGTCCAGGCCGAGCTCGATGAGCGGCACCTCCCAGGGCAGGTCCTCGGGCTCGTATCCCATGGCCGCCGCCACGATGGTGCCCAGCCGCTCCGCGATCGTCTCGCCGGAATCGGCAGACCACCGGCCGACGTCCGACGGCAGGTACCGGTTGGTGAGGCTGTCGGTCAGCGTCTCGGCGTCGTCCTCTTCGACGACCGCCACCGACGCGGACTCGGAAGCCGCGATCGCGGTGCCGGCGCCCACAGCCACCGGCAGTACCGCCTCGGAGCCACCGCGAGCGACCAGCGCGTCGTAGACCAGCGTGAAGGACTCCTCGATGCGGGCGTGCACCTGCACGGAAGCACCGCCGGGATGACGCGTCAGCGTCGTCACCAACCGGGCGCCCTCGCCGGGCACCGCGCGCTGCTCGGAGGCCGTCAGTACAGCGTCCGGCAGCACCGCCGCAGCGGCGGCTTTGACCAGCGCGACGAGATCCGGCGTCTTTTCCCGCGGGGAGTACTCCCACACGTGGCGACCGTCGGGCAGGGCAACGTGCGCGCCCGGCATCAGTATCGAGCCGTCCCCGGCGAAATGCGCGTCGAGCCAGTGCTCTTTGCGCTTGAACCGGGTCGGCGGAATGTCGGCGTAATCCTCGGGGCCACTAGCCCGAGTGAACAGCGTGCGCACGTCCAGGTCGTGGCCGTGCACGTACAGCTGCGCCATGGTCGAGATCATCGACTCGACCTCGTCCTGCTTGCGGGCCAGCGTCGGGATGAGCTGGGCGTCGTGCAGACCGGCCGACGCGGTGGTGAGACCGACCTGCATCAGCGCCACCGGGTTGGGCGCCAGTTCCAGGAAGGTGGTGTGCCCGCTGTCGACGGCGTTGCGGATGCCGTGGGTGAAGTAGACGCTGTGCCGCAGGCCCTTCTTCCAGTAGTCGACGTCGTGGATCGGCTCGCTGCCGGGCTTGATGTAGCGGCCCTCGTGCACGGTCGAGTAGATCCCGCAGGTCGGGCTCATCGCCTTGATGCCCTGCAACTCGGCGGCCAGTTCGCCCAGCAGCGGGTCCATCTGCTGGGTGTGGCTGGCGCCCTTGGTCTGGAACTTGCGGGCGAATTTGCCCTCGGATTCCGCGCGGGCGATGATCGCGTCCACCTGCTCGGGCGGGCCGCCGATGACGGTCTGGGTGGGTGCGGCGTAGACGCACACTTCGAGGTCCGGGAAGTCTGAGAACACCGTCTTGATCTCGTCGGCGGAGTACTCCACCAGCGCCATCAACCGGATGTACTCGCCGAACAGCATCGCCTCGCCCTCACCCATCAGGTGCGAGCGCGAGCAGATGGTCCGGGTCGCGTCGCGCAGCGACAGACCGCCGGCGAAGTACGCCGACGCCGCCTCGCCCAGCGACTGTCCGACCACCGCGCCGGGCTTGGCGCCGTGATGCTTGAGCAGCTCGCCGAGGGCGATCTGGATCGCGAAGATGGTGACCTGGGTGGTCTCGATGCCGTAGTCCTGCGAGTCGTCCAGGATCAGCTCGAGCACCGAGTAGCCCAGTTCGTCCTGAACCAGCGCGTCGACCTTCTCGATCCACTCGGCGAACACCGGGTTGCGCAGATAGAGGCTCTTGCCCATCTTGCGGTGCTGCGCGCCGAAACCGGCGAGCACCCAGACCGGGCCGTTGGTCACCGGGCCGTCGGTGCTGAACACGTTCGGCCGCTGCTTGCCCTCGGCGATCGCGCGCAGTCCCTTGATGGCCTCCTCGTGGTCGTGAGCCAGCACCACCGCACGCGAGCGGCCGTGGTTGCGGCGCGACAGCGAGCGGCCGATCGACTCCAGCGACGCCGCCTGTCCTTCGGGGCTCTCCATCCAGTCCGCGAGCTCAGCAGCGGCGGCCTTCTTGCGCGAGGTCAGGAACGCCGAGATGACCAGCGGGATCGTGGGTGCCGGAAGTTCCTGTGCCGCAAGCTCTTCCAGCGCTGCTTCCTTGAGCGCCAGCGCCTCGTCGGTGACGCCCGGCAGTTCGTACTCGTCCTCGGCGGCGGGCGCGGCGTCGTCGTCGATGATCTCGCCGTACTCGTCGAACCGCAGCGAGTGCCCGACCCCTTCGGTGAGCTCGCCCCCGGCGGACACCACGGCGGCCTGCGGCGCGGCGGCCGGCTCCTCGGGTTCGCGCTCGATCACGTCACGGGGCAAGACCTCACGCACCACCAGGTGCGCGTTGGCGCCGCCGAAACCGAAGCTCGACACACCGGCCAGCGCGTAGCCGCCGTAACGGGGCCAGTCGGTGGCCTGGTCGACGACCTTCAGGCGCATCGCATCGAAGTCGATGTAGGGGCTCGGTCCGGCGAAGTTGATCGACGGCGGCAGTTTGTCGTGCTGCAGCGCCAGCACCACCTTGGCCATGCTGGCCACGCCGGCGGCCGACTCCAGGTGCCCGATGTTGGTTTTGATCGCACCGAGCAACGCGGGCCGGTCGGCGGGACGTCCCTTGCCGACGACGCGGCCCAGCGCCTCCGCCTCGATCGGGTCACCCAGGATGGTGCCGGTGCCGTGCGCCTCGATGTAGTCGACGTTGCGCGGGTCGATGCCGGCGTCCTTGTAGGCCCGGCGCAACACCTCGGCCTGGGCGTCCTGGTTGGGCGCGATCAGGCCGTTGGAGCGGCCGTCGTGGTTGACCGCGCTGCCGGCGATGACGGCCAGGATCTGGTCACCGTCGCGGCGGGCGTCGTCGACCCGCTTGAGCACGAGCATGCCGGCGCCTTCGGAGCGGGTGTAGCCGTCGGCATCGGCCGAGAACGACTTGATCCGGCCGTCCGGCGCCAGCACGGCGCCAATCTCGTCGAACCCGAGCGTCACCGCGGGGGTGACCAGCGCGTTGACGCCCCCGGCCACCACCACGTCGGCCTCGCCGTTGCGCAGCGCCTGCACGCCCTGGTGGATCGCCACCAGCGAACTCGAGCATGCGGTGTCGACCATCACCGACGGGCCGCGGAAGTCGAAGAAGTACGACACCCGGTTAGGGATGATGGCACCCGAGTTACCGGTGATCGCGTACGGGTGCGCGACGGTCGGGTCGGAGATGGCCAGGAAGCCGTAGTCGTTGTTGGTGACACCGACGTAGACGCCGACGGCCTCGCCGCGCAGGCTGGACGCCGGGATGCGGGCGTTCTCGAGCGCCTCCCAGGTCAGCTCCAGCGCCATCCGCTGCTGCGGGTCGATGTTGTCGGCCTCGGTCTTGGCCACCGCGAAGAACTCGGAGTCGAAGCCCTTGATGTCTTTGAGGTAGCCGCCGCGGGTGCGGGCCTTGGCGACGCGCTCGGCCAGCCGCGGCTCCTCCAGGAATTCCGACCAGCGCCCTTCGGGCAGGTCGGTGATGGCGTCACGGCCTTCCATCAGCGCCGCCCACGTCTCGTCAGGGGTGTTCATGTCGCCCGGCAGTCGGGTCGACAGGCCCACGATCGCGATGTCGACCCGCTCGGCGGGGCCGGTGCGGGTCCAGTCGGCAGCGTCGGAGTCGTCGTCGGGTCGTTCTGGCTCGCCCTCGATGATCCGGGTCGCCAGCGACTCGATGGTCGGGTGCTGGAACGCCACCGCCACCGACAGGGTGACGCCGGTCAGGTCCTCGATGTCGGCGGCCATCGCGACAGCGTCGCGCGAGGCCAGACCGAGCTCCACCATCGGTACCGATTCGTCGATGGAGTCCGGCGACTTCCCGACGGCCTTGCCGACCCACTCGCGCAGCCATTTGCGCATCTCGGGGACCGTCATCTGGTTCTCGGGCGTGGGTGAGTTCTCCTGGCTTACGTCAGACATCAGCTACCTTGTTCAGTCGATCATTCAGAAGTGGCGAAGGTTGTCGCGGAGTTGACGCCACTGCGCAAACTGCCGTCCAGGTAGGCCGTGCGGCAGGCGCGGCGGCCGATCTTGCCACTGGAGGTACGGGGAATCGAGCCGGCCTGGACCAGCAGCACATCGCGCACGGTCACCCCGTGCCCGACGGCGATGGCCGCGCGGATGTCGTCGGCGATCGGCTGGTACTCGAGCTTGTGAGTGCCCGCGGCACGCTCGCCGACGATAACCAGCTGCTCGGAGGTGTCTTCGGCATCGAACTTCAGCCCGGCGTGCGGGTCGTCGTAGACCTTCTGCGGCAACTCGTTGGCCGGCACCGAGAACGCGGCGACATAGCCCACCCGCAACGCCTTGGTGGATTCCTGCGCCGTGAACTCGAGGTCCTGCGGGTAGTGGTTCCGGCCGTCGATGATGACGAGGTCCTTGATCCGGCCCGCAATGTAGAGGTGCCCGTTGTGGTAGGTGCCGTAGTCACCGGTGCGCACCCAGAGGCCGTCGTCGGGAGCACCCTCGGCGTGTGACTCGCTGACCCGCGACTTCAGGATGTTCTTGAAGATGTTGGCGGTCTCTTCTTCCTTGCCCCAGTAGCCGATGCCCAGGTTGTTGCCGTGCAGCCAGATCTCGCCGATCTGCCCGTCCGGCAACTCGCTGGCCGTCTCGGGGTCCACGATGACGGCCCACTCGTCGACACCGATCTTGCCGGCGCTGACCTGCGCGACAGCTTTCGGTGAGTCGGCGGACACCTCGACGAAGTGCTGCTTGTTCAGTTCGTCGCGGTCGACGTGGATGACGGTGGGCGACTCGTCCATCGGGGTGGTCGAGACGAACAGCGTCGCCTCCGCCAGACCGTAGGACGGTTTGACCGCCTCGGGCTTGAGACCGTAGGGCTCGAAGGCCTTGAAGAACTTGCGCAGCGACGACGGCGACACCGGCTCGCTGCCGTTCAGGATGCCCTTGACGTTGCTCAGGTCTAGGGGCGGCTCGTCGTCGCGGGGCAGACCGCGCACCGCGGCGTGCTCGAAGGCGAAGTTCGGCGCGGCGGAGAACGTTCCGCCGGTTTCCCCGGGCTTGCGCGCCAGCTCGCGGATCCAGCGGCCGGGGCGGCGCACGAATGCGGCCGGCGTCATGAACGTGAAGCTCTGGCCGAGCACCGAGGTGAGCAGCACCGTGATCAGGCCCATGTCGTGGAAGAACGGCAGCCAGCTGACCCCGCGGTCGCCTTCCTGTCCCTCCAGCGCGTTGAGCACCTGCACCACGTTGGTGGGCAGGTTCAGGTGCGTGATCTGCACGCCCGTCGGGGTGCGGGTGGAGCCGGAGGTGTACTGCAGATACGCGGTGGTGGTCTCGTCGGCATCCGGCTCCTGCCAGGTGGAGGCAACCTCGGTGGGCACGGCGTCCACGGCGATGACGCGGGGGCGTTCCTTGGCCGAACGCGCGCGGATGAACTTGCGGACACCCTCGGCGGACTCGGTGGTGGTCAGGATCGTCGAGGGGGTGCAGTCGTCGAGCACCGCATGCAGGCGGCCGACGTGACCCGGCTCGGAGGGGTCGAACAGCGGGACGGCGATCCGGCCGGAGTACAGGGCGCCGAAGAAGGACACCATGTAGTCCAGGTTCTGCGGGCAGAGGATGGCGATGCGGTCACCCGGCTGGGTGACCTGCTGCAGGCGGGCGCCGACGGCGCGGTTCCGTGCGCTGAACTCCGACCACAGGATGTCGCGTTCGATACCGTCGCGCTCGGTGGAGTAGTCCAGGAAGCGGTACGCCAGCTTGTCGCCGCGCACCTTCGCCCACTTCTCGACGTGACGAACCAGGTTGGTGTTGGACGGAAACCTGATCTTGCCGTTCACGATGAACGGGTTGTGGTACGCCATGACGCCTCTCCTGTCACAAACTCTCTAGGTGCCGGCTTGCGCCGACGGTCTCTCTAAGTGCCGGCGTGCGCCGACGGTAGTCCTCTGGTCGCCGGCCAAGCCGGCTGAAATATCTGCGCGCGGCCCAGCTGCGACCCGCGCCCGCTTCGCACCGGCGCCTGTCGCAGCCAACTTTGACCCACCCGGGTCAACCACATGCTCTTAATTTTCTCTTAATGTTAAGGGGCCGGGGGCGGCAGACCAAATCACAAGGTACGCCTGATCGTGGCCACCACCCTCACACCGAGGCCGTGTCTGATAGCTGAGCTATCGAATCGGCCCGAGCGCAATCAGCCGTGCTTGGGGTGCGGGGCCTTGTCCAGCACGCCCTGGGCCCAATTCAGCGTCCATTGGGTAGCGGACATGCCGTTGGAATTCCAGAAGTCGGTGGTGGCGTACATCGCATGGATGGGCTGCCCGGCACCTCCGGCCAGCGTGTTCAGCGTGGTCGGAAGGTTGGCGGGACTGAACGCCTCTTTGGGGGCGGCACAGATCAGATCGCCCTCGGCGCAGATCTCGTTGGTCCGGCTGTCGAGGTCGCCGAAGCCGCCCGGACGGGCGCCGGTCATCGTCAGGCCGAGCCCGGACAGCACCGGCACCTCGTGCAGGGTGATCTCGGCGCCCACACCCGGTGGAGTCGGCGGGATGTTGTTGCCCACGCTCTCCTGGCGCCGGCCGTCGGCGATCAACGTCACACCCAGAACCAGGTCTTCGTCGACGGGACCCAGGCCGTTGCCGATGTCACTGGCCACGTCGCCGCCGATCACCGCGCCCTGGGAGAACCCGACGATCACATAACTGGTCAGCGGACAGCGGTTGTTCATGTCGGTCATCGCCTTGACCGTCGCCCGGGTGCCTTCGGCGCGACTGTCGTTGTAGCTCATCTGGCCGTCGGCGCTCAGCGGGTTACGGAACTGGGCCGTGTAGGGCACGGTGTACGTCTGCACCCGGCCGCCGCCGAACTGCTGACCGATCGGTCCGGTCACGTTGAGCAGCAGTGCCTTCGGGAACTGGGTCGGGTTCAGCGGGTCGTCGGTCGGCCATGACTCCCAGGTGCCCGGCACCGAGATCAGTTGCACGTCGGGGCACGAGGCGTCCTGAGAGGCGGGCCGCGGCTTCTTGGGGTGCGAGGTCGTCGGCCCGGGGGGCAGCACGCCCGGGGGCACCGCGCTGGGCGGGACGTCCTGGTGACGCAACAGCATCACCCCGCCGATGATGACGAGGGCCACCACCAGGGCCATCGAGCCGGCCGCCGCCCAGGCAAGCCGTCGGTGGCGTTTGCGACGCGCGCTGTTCTTGGCCATCTTCTCCCGCTCACAGAGTCCGGTAGGACCCTCATCGGGTCCCGGCGAATGGGTCGGGCAAGTGCTTTACCAGGTAACGCACCTTCGCGCCCTACTCACCCGCGCAGCGTGGTGATGCGGACGTACCGCCCTCTGCTGCACTCCCTAGAGGGTACCGGGCCGAGCGTCGAGCAAATCTTGTCAGCGAATGGCGCCGGAGATGTCGCCCGACATGGCGCCCAGCACCCCGGCCCACGAGCCCCAGCCGTTGTCGCCGCCGCCCGGGAAGTCGAAGTGGCCGTTGTGCCCGCCCACGTCGCGGTACTGCTGGTAGAAGGCCTTGCTGTTGCCCATCGCCTCACCGCCGGCGCCGAGCATGGCGGCGGGGTTGCTGGCGCCCGGGTTGGTGGGGGCCCAGACCCAGACGCGGGTGTTGTTCTGGGCCAGCAGCGCGGCGTGCACGTACGGGTCGTGCCACTTCCAGCGGCCCAGCTGCGGGGCTCCCCACATGCCGTTGCCGTCCACCCCGCCGAACTGCTGCAGACCGGCCAGGATCGCGCCGTTGGTGAAGGTGTTCGACGGGTACAGGAAGCCGGACATCGAACCGGCGAACCCGAAGCGGTCCGGGTGGAAGGCGGCCAGCGCCAGCGCAGCGTAGCCGCCCTGCGACGCACCGACCACGCCGTGCCCGCCGGGCGCCAGGCCCTTGTTGGCGGCCAGCCAGTCGGGCAGCTCACTGGACAGGAAGGTGTCCCACTGCTTGCTGCCGTCTTGCTCCCAGTTGGTGTACATGCTGAACGCGCCACCCGCCGGTGCGGCCACCGAAACGCCCTTGCCGGCAAGGGTGTTCATCGCGTTGCCCGCGGTCACCCAGTTGCTGACGTCCGGATTGGCGTCGGCCGCGTCGAGCAGGTAGACCGCGTGCGGCCCGCCCGCCAGGAAGGCCACCGGGATGTCGCGGCCCATCGCGCCCGAAGGCACCATCAGCGTCTCGAAACCGGCCGCCCGGGCCGTGCCCGCCGAACCCAGCGACGCCGTCACGCCCCCGAACGCCACCGACAGCACGGCAACGCACACCAGCCGTAGCACTAACGACAGACCCCTCATGTCCACCCTCCATGGTGTGACGCTGCGCACGACAGAACCTAGCCCGCAAGGTAGCTAACCACACCCGGCTCAGCAGGATAAGGGGGAGTCGGACAAAGGGGAGCTAACGCTGAGGGCGGCGACCCGGATGGGTCGCCGCCCTCAGACGGTTGTTTATCGCAGTCGCGATTAGTTGCCGGCGCCCTGGTTCACACCGACCGCGGCCGCGGTGGCGGGACCAGCGCCGGGGGTCGCGCCCAGCGTGCTCTGCAGGTCACCCTTCATGGCGTTGAGCTGCGCGCCCCAGTACGGCCAGTCGTGCGTGCCGTTGGCGTCGAAGTTGAACACCGCGTTGTGGCCACCAGCGCCGTTGTAGGCCTCCTGGAACTTCAGGTTGCTGGTCCGCACGAAGCCCTCCAGGAACTTGGCGGGCAGGTTGTTGCCACCGAGGTCCGACGGCTTACCGTCGCCGCAGTAGATCCACAGGCGGGTGTTGTTGGCGACCAGCTTGCCGACCTGCAGCGACGGGTCGTTGCGCTGCCACGCCGGGTCCTCCTTGGGGCCCCACATGTCGGACGCCTTGTAGCCACCGGCGTCACCCATGGCCAGGCCGATCAGCGACGGGCCCATGGCCTGCGACGGGTCCAGCAGCGCCGACAGCGAGCCGGCGTAGATGAACTGGTCGGGGTGGTAGGCCGCCAGGATCAAGGCCGACGAACCGGCCATCGACAGACCGACCGCGGCGCTGCCGGTCGGCTTGACCTGCTTGTTGCTGGCCAGGTAGGCAGGCAGCTCGCTGGTCAGGAAGGTCTCCCACTTGTAGGTGGTGCAGCCGGCCTTACCGCAGGCCGGGTTGTACCAGTCGCTGTAGAAGCTGGACTGGCCTCCGACCGGCATGACCACGGAAATGCCCGACTGGTTGTACCACTCGAATGCCGGGGTGTTGATGTCCCAACCGTTGTAGTCGTCCTGGGCGCGCATGCCGTCGAGCAGGTACAGCGCCGGCGAGTTGGCTCCACCACTCTGGAACTGGATCTTGATGCTGCGGCCCATCGCCGCCGAGGGCACCTGCAGGTATTCCACCGGCAGCCCCGGACGCGAGAACGCACTCGCGGTCGCGGAGCCACCGACGAAGCCCACCAGCCCAGACAGCAGCGCCGCACCAACGGCACCCACCATCAGGCGGCGCGGCATACCCGTCACGGCGCCACGAAACCTGTCAACAAGCTTCATCCTTGCTTCCTCATCCTCATCCTTGTGGGCACACCCTTACGCATCGCTGTGCCTGGGGAGCGTCCCGAACTGGGTCAGACTGCACGCACGCGGCGCTGCAGTGCACCCGTAGTCAACCACACCTTGAGGCTCCCGCTCTCCTCCGGGACGCCCCGCACGGCGGTATCCGGCGGCGATTCGAGGTGCTCCCGGGCCCGCGATCGGCGCCCGGAAATCGCGTTTACGCATGTGCCAATCACCGGGTGCACGCTGGTAACGGCTCACATGTGATGTTGCTGTAAGTTTCCGCCGCGCGCCGGGTCGACCGCGCCGACGCGCCGAATAAGGATTCTTAGAAAAATTCTGAGCGGCAGCGTCGCGTGGATGCCGGTTTCGCCTCAGAGAGCACCGTTCACTCGCGTGGCGGCGTCGGCGGCACCTTGGGCACCTCGAGCCCGCACTTGACCAGTTCATAGAGTGGCACCCGGTCGATGCGGTACTGCGTGAACTCATAGGCGTGCAGGAAATTGGACACGAACCGGCGCACGGTCATCGGGGCGCGCACCGAATTGAGCACGGCCTGTGTCGCGGGACACTTCAGCGCGGCCTCGGCCTCGGCGACCCACTGCTGGTCGAGGTAGGCAGGAATGCCCGGCGGCCACTTCACCCACGGCCCGTCGGCCACCACCCAGTCCGGGAACAGGTTCTTGTCGTGGCCGATGCGGCCGTGCTTGAGCCGCTCGGTGTGCGCCGCCAGCGGGTTCGCCAGTCCGATCTGGTCGATCACCCTGACGTCCAGCCCGACGTTCATGCCCAGCATCCCCAGGTTCGTGAAAAACACCGTGTGCTGCGGCTTCTGGTCCACGGGGATGCCGGGCGCGCTGCCCGGCGGGATCATCGGCACCAGGTCCCATTGCGTGTAGTTGCCCGACGGCAGCAGCAGCGCACCATCCGGGGTGTTGTTGAGCGCCACCAGCACCGCCGCCATCCGCGGGTAGTCCAGATAGTCCGCGGCGGTCAGCGGGTGCGCGCGGCCGGTCGCCTGCGCGTAGAAGCGCCGCTCGTCGACGATGCCGGAGTAGCTGACGTGCGTGGCGTCGTCACCCATGCCGGGTGAGTTCGCCGCCCACAGCGACCACCCGGCCACCGCCAGCCAGAGCGCGCTCACGCCGCCGGCCAGCCAGAAGCCGGCCTCCCGCGAGTAATCCTTGCCGTCGGGAATCACCACCGGGATGACGGCCACCGGCGCCAGCAAACAGAACAGCGGAGTCAGCAAGACGCGTCCGTGCATGAAGTCGCCGCCCTGACGGATCCAGTACAGGGCCTGCAGCAGTCCACTGACCACCATCCACGTCACCACCGCGGCGGGACTCTGCACCGCACGGGCCACCCGCCCGTAGCCCGGTGCCAGCGTCGGGCGCATGAACGAGGGCCGGCGCCGGGCCACCAGCAACACGATGCCCAGCGGCACCAGCAGCAGGACCGGTATCCAGATGGAATACGGCGCGTTGAAGTTGGCGAGGTAGATCAACCCCTGCGACCACTTGTCCCCGGCCGCGTCCTTGGCCAGGGCGGTGCCCGGGACCAGCAGCCCGTAGTACCCCATCCGGAAGATCTGATAGGCGACCGGCAGCAGCCCACCGGCCAGCACGATCAGCCCGCGGCGTGCCCAGGTGCGGGCCGCGATCATCATCATGATCAGCGCGGCGCCGCCGATCAGCGCCAGCTCGGGGCGTACCAGCACGCTGCAGCCGGCGACGAACGCCAGCGCACCGATGAACCACGGGCTTTGCGGACGCACCCGCAGCGGCTGCGCCCAGCAAACCATCATCCACCACAGCAGGCCGACGTAGGCCATCACCAGCCCGCTCTCCAGGCCGGACGTCGCGAAGTCACGCGCCGGGGGCACGGCGATGTAGACGAGCGCGCCGGCCGGCAGCACGATCGCGCGGCGGCCACGCAGACTGGGCGCGTACAGCCGCCCCGTGCCCAGCATCAACAGCACGATGCCCAGCACCGAGAGCGTCAGCGCCACCGCCAGCGCCACGTACTCCAGCCGGACCGGCCCGCCCACCCAGCTGCACACATAGAGCAGGTAGGTCCAGACGGTCGAGGTGTTGGCCTCCACCCGCTCACCCGCGTTGAACACCGGTCCGTTGCCGGCCAACAGGTTTCGCACGGTGCGCAGCACGATCAGCCCGTCGTCGGCGATCCAGCGGCGCTGCCAGGCACCCCAGCCGAACAACAGCGCGACCAGCGCGACACTCACCCACAGGCTGACGCGCACCGTGGTGGTGTAGGGGAACACCGGCCACTTGACCCGGCGGACGGATGGACGCCGGGCCAGGGCGGCCGCCTGGAGGGCCTTGAATCTTTCGCTAGCCGAAAGCAACAGCAGCACCAACTGTTGCGATCCACGCCAGGGCCAGAAGCTGCAGCACGCGGTCGCGCAGCGCTATGTCCTCGGGCTCCCCGGCGAGCCCTCCGTCGACGTCCACGGCGTAGCGCAGGATCGCGATGGTGAACGGGATCATCGAGACCGCGAACCAGGAACCCGAGTAGCGGTCGCGCTCGAATGCCCACAAGCCGTAGGACATCACCACCGCGGTCGCCGACAGCGTCCAGACGAACCGTAGATAAGTGCTGGTGTAGCTCTCCAGCGACTTGCGGATCTGGGCGCCGGTGCGTTCGGACAGTTGCAGCTCGGCGTACCGCTTGCCGGCCACCATGAACAGCGACCCGAACGCCGCCGTCAGCAGGAACCACTGGGACAGCGGGATGCCGGTCGCCGCGCCGCCCGCGATGGCACGGATCAGGTACGCCGAGGACACGATGCAGATGTCGATCACCGCTTGGTGTTTGAGGCCGAAGCAGTACCCGAGTTGCATCACCAGGTAGACCG
Organism: Mycobacterium sp. Z3061; assembly: GCF_031583025.1. Lineage (NCBI taxonomy): Bacteria > Bacillati > Actinomycetota > Actinomycetes > Mycobacteriales > Mycobacteriaceae > Mycobacterium > Mycobacterium pumcae. The sequence continues at coordinate 6,669,500 of NZ_CP134062.1, forward strand.
CCATGACCACGGCCAGGTTGGGCGTCAGCCACCAGGACAGTCCGAGCGACGCGGCGCCCAGCACCACGGCCAGCGTGTAGGCCAGCCACGGCGGCACGACGCCGGCGGCAATCGGCCGGAACCGCTTGGTGGGATGCTCCCGGTCGGCCTCGACGTCGCGCACATCGTTGATCAGGTAGATGGCCGAGGCCGCCAGGCTGAACACCACGAAGGCGATCGCGACCTTGACGCCCATGGCGCCCCAGTCGTACGGCACGACGTGTCCGGCGGCGTCGCGTCGGCGGGTGTGGTCGCCGCTGCCCGCCGCGGCCAGCGGTGCCGCCAGCACCAGCACGTTCTTGACCCACTGTCGGGGGCGGATCGCCTTGATCACCCCGGTCACCAGGTTTTTCGGGGCCCCGCTGACTTCCATCAGATCGTCGCTCATCGAACCAACCTTCGTCGGGCCGCGCGGTCCACCCGGACGGCTGCGGCGGCAACCCCGGCACCGAGAGCCACGCCGGCGGCGACGTCGCTGGGATAGTGCACACCCAGCAGTATTCGCGACAGCGCCATGGGCGGTACCAACAGCACCGGCAGCGGCAGGCCGGTAACCCGGCCCAGCAAGATCGCCGCAGCCGTCGTCGACGTCGCGTGCGCCGACGGGAAACTGAGCCGGCTGGGGGTGCCGACGTTGACCATGACGGCCGGGTGATGCGGCCGTTCGCGCCGTACCACCCGCTTGACGACCACGGCGGCGGCGTGCGCGGCGAAGGTGCCGACGCCGGCCACCACCCAGTCGCGGCGCCGGCGCGGGTCGAGGACGGCCCCGAGCAGCGCGATCGCCAGCCAGCCGATGCTGTGCTCACCGAAATGCGACATCGCGCGGGTGGTCGGGAGTACTCCGGGGCGCTGCGTCAGCGCCGACTGGACGGCCACCATCGCTGCGACTTCACCGCGCGGCGGCTCAGCCGGTTCATCCATGGCGGGCGGTGGCGTCGGCCGAGGCGTTCACGGGCAGCACCATCTCCCATTTCTGCTTGCTGGACAGCACGGGCAACGCCTCGCGGTAGACCCGGCGCATCTCGTCGAAGCGGCGCGCCAACTGGCGCTGGCGGCGCAACGACGCGAGCAGCAGCGAGAACATCTTGGCCCGGTCGCGCTGCCGGTAGACCACGCCGCAGCCGTCCGCGGTGGTGACGGTGACGCCGTCGACCGTGCAGAGCCGGAACCAGCGCGCGTCCTGGGTCGGCACGTTGAACTCGGGGCGCTCGTGGTGAGCCGGGTCGGCGGCCTTGAGGTTGTGCAGGATGCCCCGGGCCAGTCGGTAGCTGATCACCACCGGGTTCACCGGCGGCTTCATCACCTTGTTCTTGTGCAGGGGCGCGGGCAGCTCGCTGGCCGCCGGCAGCACCACCGCATCCGGGTAGGCGGTCCGCATCTGGCGGATTTCCGGCAGCGCCGATTCCAGGATGGAGAAGATGTGCTCGGGGCCGGCCAGGAAGTCGTCGATCGCCCTGTTCTGAATCTCGACCGTCGAATATTCAAGGCAGGCAAGGTGTTTGAGCGTCGCCTTCAGATGGCTGCGGACCAGCCCGGAGACGTCGCCGTCCCAGTGCATCGCGGCGACCACCAGCCGGTTGCGCAGGTGGAAATACGCCTGCCAGTCGATGGCGTCGTCCTTGTCGCTCCACGCCATGTGCCAGATCGCGGCGCCGGGCAGGGTGACGGTCGGATAGCCGTGCTCGGCGGCCCGCAGGCCGTAGTCGGCGTCGTCCCACTTGATGAACAGCGGCAGCGGCTGACCCAGCTCCTCGGCGACCTGGCGCGGGATCATGCACGTCCACCAGCCGTTGTAGTCGACGTCGATGCGCCGGTGCAGCAGCTTGCTCTTGTCCTCGCTGTCGTTGAGCGGGTACTCGGCGAAGTCGTGGTCGTACTCGGCGTGCGGCGCGGCGGTCCACATGAAGTTCGACCGGTCGACCACCTCGCCCATGATGTGCAGGTGTGACGGCTCCTGCAGGTTGAGCATCTGCCCGCCGACCAGCATCGGGGTTCTGGCGAACCGGCTCATCGCCAGCACCCGCAGGATCGAGTCCGGCTCGATGCGGATGTCGTCGTCCATGAACAGGATCTGTTGGCAGTCGGTGTTTTTCAGCGCCTCGTACATCACCCGGCTGTAACCGCCGGAACCACCCAGGTTGGGCTGGTCATGGATGGACAGCCGGGTGCCCAGCCGCTCGGCCGCCGCCGCGAAGTCCGGGTGGTCGCGCACCTTGCGGGCACCCTGATCGGGCACGATCACCGCGCCGATCACCTGGTCCACCAACGGGTCGGCGGTGAGTTCGCGCAACGCGTTGACGCAGTCCGCGGGCCGGTTGAAGGTCGGGATGCCGACGGCGATGTTGGCCGTCCCCGGTGCCGGGGTGGGCGCGTACCAGCCGCCGTTGAGCAGGGTGACCTTGGAGTCGGTGGTGATGTCGAACCAGATCCAGCCGCCGTCCTCGAACGGCTGCAGGCTGACCTCGATCTCGAGCACGGCGGGGTTGTCATCGGAGCCGCTGAATCCGCGTCCCTCGATGAAGATCCGGGCCCCGGTGGCCTTGGTGCGGTACAAATCGATGCGTCCGGTGCCGGCCAACTCGACGCGCAGCACCACTGAGGTGCAGGTCGACCAGCGCCGCCAGTAACTCGCCGGGAACGCGTTGAAGTAGGTCGCGAACGACACCTCGGACTCGCCGCCGATCTGCAGCGAGGTGCGGCTCGTCGCGTGCGCGCGGCGGGCGTTGGTGGTCGACTCCTCCAGGTACAGCTTGCGGACGTCGAGTGGTTCGCCGGGACGCGGCAGGATGATGCGCGACAGCAGGCTGACGGCGGTCATTTCGCGGTCACCTCCTCGTGCAGGGGCTCCCCGTCGCGCAGGTGCGGCGCGAGGACGTTGTCGTACATGCTCAAAGCGCTGGCAATGGCCATATGCATATCCAGATACTGGTAGGTGCCCAAGCGTCCGCCGAACAGCACCTTGGCTGTCGCGGTCTCGGACTTCGCCCTGTTCCGGTAGGCGGCCAACAGGGCGCGGTCGGCCTCGGTATTGATCGGATAGTAGGGCTCGTCGTCGTCTTCGGCGAACCGGGAGTACTCGCGCATGATCACCGTCTTGTCAGTCGGGTATTCACGCTCGGTGTGGAAGTGGCGGAACTCGTGAATGCGGGTGTAGGGCACATCGGGGTCGTTGTAATTCATCACCGGGGTGCCCTGAAAGTCGCCGATCGGAAGGACTTCCATCTCGAAGTCCAGCGTGCGCCAGCCCAGCCGCCCTTCGGCGTAGTCGAAGTAGCGGTCCAGCGGTCCGGTGTAGACCACCGGGGCGTCGGGGTTGGCCGCGCGCAACTCGTCGCGGACGTCGAACCAGTCGGTGTCCAGTCGCACCTCGATGCGGTCGTCGGCGGCCATGTTCTGCAACCAGGCGGTGTAGCCGTCGACCGGCAGGCCCTCGTAGGTGTCGCTGAAGTAGCGGTTGTCGAAGGTGTAGCGCACCGGCAGGCGGGTGATGTTGGCCGCGGGCAACTCTTTGGGGTCGGTCTGCCACTGCTTGGCGGTGTAGCCCTTGACGAACGCCTCGTACAGCGGCCGGCCGATCAGTGAGATGGCCTTCTCTTCCAGGTTCTGCGCATCGGCGGTGTCGATCTCCGCCGCCTGCTCGGCGATGAGGGCGCGTGCCTCGTCAGGGGTGAAATACCTTCCGAAGAACTGCGACACCAGGCCCAGGCCCATCGGGAACTGATAGGCCTGGCCGTTGTGCATGGCGAACACCCGGTGCTGGTAGCCGGTGAAGTCGGTGAACTGCCGCACGTAGTCCCACACCTTCTTATTGGAGGTGTGGAAAAGGTGCGCGCCGTACTTGTGGACTTCGATCCCGGTCTGCGGTTCCGGTTCGGAATAGGCGTTTCCGCCGAGGTGCGGGCGCCGCTCGACAACAAGAACGCGCTTGTCGAGTTGGGTGGCCACGCGCTCGGCGATCGTCAGGCCGAAAAATCCGGAGCCGACGACATATAGGTCATAACGTGCGGTCATCGGTTGCCTAGGGTATCCGACCTTGCTGCCAAAACCCGACTTGGCGGGTCGGCCCGGCCCGGGTTTTCCCAGGTGCCGGCCAGAAGAGCGGCGTGCCGTCGGGTCAACGTCACACCTTCGAACCACTCACCTCACGATTCGATATCGCCACAGTAGTCACACCATTCTCACTCGTACCATCGGTCATGTGGGTCTCCGACCCCGCTCCACATAATCCAGATTGAGGAGACTTCCGTGCCGAACCGACGCCGACGCAAGCTCTCGAAGACTATGAGCGCGGTCGCCGCCCTGGCCGTCGCAAGTCCGTGTGCTTACTTTCTTGTCTACGAATCGACCGCCGACGTCAAGCCGGTGGAACACCACGAGTTCAAGCGGGCGGCCAGTGTCGCCGACCTGCCCAACGAGCTGATCTCCGCCCTGTCCCAGGGCCTGTCGCAGTTCGGAGTCAACCTGCCGCCGGTCCCCGCGCTCGGCGGTACCGGCGGAGCGAGCACCGGCCTGGGCACCACCGGATTGGGCACCACTCCCGGGCTGGCCAGCCCGGGCCTGGGCACCACCGGGCTGGGAACGACTCCCGGCCTGGCCAGCCCGGGCCTGACGCCGACGACGCCCGGCGCCCTGCCGGGGCTGACCCCTCCGACGGCTGCCACCGGCACGGGTGTCAACCCTGCGCTGACCAGCCCCACCGGCGTGGCCCCCGGCCTGACGAGCCCGTCGGCGCTGAGCCCGGCCACCGCCACCGGTGAGGTCCCGATCAGCGCGCCAGTCGGGCTGGACCCGGGCGCCGACGGCACCTACCCGATCCTGGGCGACACCTCCGGGCTCGGCGGTGGCGGCACCGGCCTGTCGCCGGTCTCGCCGGCCGGCACCGGAAGCAGCGGTGGCGGCGGACTGGTCAGCGACCTGATGCAGGCGGCCAACCAGCTGGGCGCGAGCCAGGCCATCGACCTGCTCAAGGGTCTGATCATGCCGGCGATCATGCAGCAGGTGCAGGGTGGCGCAGCCGGTGCTCCGGCGGCCGCCGGTGCGGCACCGGCGCTGCCCGGCGCAGCCGGCCTGGCCCCGGTCCTGCCTACCGCGGGCGCGCCCGGGGTACCCGCGGTGCCGGCCCTACCCGCGGCGGGGGCACCCGCCGCCGCGGTGCCGGCAATACCGGCGGCAGCGGTGGCGGGAGCGCCACCGGTTTAACGAAGCCTGTCACGTGACGGCACCGCAGAGTCGGCTCTGGATCGGGTCCCGGCAATCCGCCCAGTCCCAAATCCTCTGCGGTGTCGTCGACAGCTTGGGGCACTTTCTCCCCGCTTTCTCCCCGCGAGCAGACACAAAATCGCCCTTGGAGCGCATGCTCCGGGGTGATTTTGTGTCTGCTCGTCGGAAAGGCCGTGTCGCCTCAGAAGAAACATCAGACACACACGTAACATCGCCTGGTGTCCCGCGGTCGCGCACCCACGATGTTGCTCACCGCCGCCCTGGCGACGGTCGTCATCGTGTCATGGGTGCTGATGCGCCCGCCCGCCGCGAGCCACGCCCCGCCCCCGGCTCGCGACACTCAACTCGCCGAGCAGCCGCTGGTCGGCCTCGGTGGCGGCGTCACGGTCCGTGAACTGACCCAGGACACGCCGTTCTCGCTGGTCGCACTCACCGGCGACCTGGCCGGCACGTCCGCCCGCGTGCGCGCCAAGAAGCCCGACGGGTCGTGGGGGCCGTGGTACCAGACCGAATACCAGACGTCCGCACCCAACGGCGTGACGGCGGAGCCGCGCAGTACCGACCCGGTGTTCGTCGGCACCACCACGGCCGTGGAAATCGCCGTCACCAGACCGGTCGACGCCCCGGTGACGCAGGCGCCTCCGACTCCGTCGCACGCCGGTGATCTGGGCTACCGGCCGGCCACCAAGGAACAGCCGTTCGGCCAGAACATCAACGCGATCCTCATCTCGCCGCCGCAGGCGCCCGCGGAGACCCACTGGACGCCGCCGACCGGGGTCACCATGCCGGGCCAGGCGCCGCAGATCATCAGCCGGGCGGAGTGGGGTGCCGACGAGTCGCTGCGCTGCGGCAGCCCGGAATACGACCGCAGTGTGCGGGCGGCGGTGATCCACCACACCGCGGGCAGCAACGACTACTCGCCGCTGGAATCGGCCGGCATCGTCAAGGCGATCTACACCTACCACAGCAAGACCCTGGGCTGGTGCGACATCGCGTACAACGCACTGGTCGACAAGTACGGACAGGTATTCGAAGGCAGCGCCGGCGGGCTCACCAAGCCGGTCGAGGCGTTCCACACCGGCGGATTCAACCGGGAGACCTGGGGCGTGGCCATGCTCGGCAACTTCGACGACGTGGCGCCCACCCCGGTGCAGATCCGCACCGTCGGACGGCTGTTGGGGTGGCGTCTCGGGCTGGCCGAGGTCGACCCGAAAGGCATGGTGGAACTGGTCTCCGCCGGCAGCTCCTACACCACCTACCCGGGCGGCGCGATAGCCAAGTTGCCGACCATCTTCACTCACCGCGACGTCGGCAACACCGACTGCCCGGGCAACGCCGCCTACGCGCTGATGGATGAGATCCGGGACATCGCAGCGCATTTCAACGACCCTCCGGAGGAGTTGATCAAGGCGCTGGAGGGCGGCGCGATCTACGAGCACTGGCAGGCGATGGGCGGGATGACCAGCGTGCTGGGCGCCCCCACATCGCCGGAGGCCGACGGCGCAGACGGATCGCGATTCGTCACCTTCGCCAAGGGTGCCATGTACTGGTCGCCGGCCACCGGCGTGCAACCCATCACCGGCGCCATCTATGACGCCTGGGCGGCGCAGAGCTACGAGCACGGCCCGCTCGGGCTGCCGACCAGCGCGGAGATCCAGGAGCCGCTGCGGATCAGCCAGAACTTCGTGCACGGGACGCTGAACTTCGAACGGCTGACCGGCAACATGACCCAGGTTCTCGACGGCGTCACGACGCCACTCTCGACGCAGCCCCCCAGCGGCCCGAACGTGCCGCCGGAACACTTCTCGTTGCCGTCGCACCCGCCCAACTAGTCTGCTGGGGTGCCCGAAACGCCCTATCTGAGGATCGATCTCGATCGGGTGCGCGACAATTTCCGGACGCTGCGGTCGGCGCTGCCGGATGCGAGCATCCGCTATGCGGTCAAGGCGAACCCCGCCGAACCCATCCTGCGACTGTTGGCCGCCGAGGGATCCGCTTTCGACGTCGCCTCGGTGGGCGAGGCCGATGCCTGCCTCGCCGCGGGGATCGCCGGTGATCGGCTGGCGTTCGGCAATACCGTCAAAAAACCGGAAGCGGTGGCGGCGGCCTATGCGCGAGGGGTGCGACTGTTCGCCTTCGACACCGAACACGACCTGGCCGTACTGGCCGAACATGCGCCCGGAGCCGGGGTGGAATGCCGGATAGCCCCGGCGTTTCCATCGTCGGTGACTCCCTTCGGCCACAAATTCGGATGTGCTCCCGCCCACGCCGCCCAACTGCTCAACCGCGCCCGGTCCTGGGGTCTGATCGCCGAGGGCGTCAGCTTTCACGTCGGCTCGCAGCAACTCGACGTCTCTGCGTGGGAACTCGGTATCGCCAGTGCCGCATCGGTATTCGACGCGGTAGGCGGGCTGGAGACGGTCAACGCCGGCGGCGGTTTCCCACTTCCGTACGCCGGCGCCGCGCCGGATCTCCAGGTGATCACCGAACTCATCGCATCGGCTATGAGTCGGCATTTCGGTTCGCAGCCACCACGATTGGCCCTGGAACCGGGTCGGGTGATCGTCGGCTCCGCCGGCACCATTGCGTGCGAGGTGGTGGCCGTGCGCACCGGAACCGACGGCCGGCGCTGGGTCTACGTCGACGTCGGCCGCTACAGCGGTCTCGCCGAAACCGAGAACGAGTACATCCGTTACCGACTGCGGACCCGGCGCGACGGTGATGCGGTCGCAGAAGCCGTGCTGGCCGGGCCGACGTGCGACGGTGACGACGTGCTGTATCAGCGCTGTGCGCTGCCGGTCACGCTGCGCCCGGGTGACGGGGTCGAGATCTGCGACACCGGCGCGTACACCGGAAGTTATGCCTCCATCTGGTTCAACGGGTTCCCGCCGCTGCCAACATATTTCGATCCGAACTGCGGTCTGGGCCGCACGATCGTGGAACCGCTGGCACCGGGGCTCACCCGGAACTGGACGCTGTCCGAGGTGATCTGTGACGTGCGAACCCCTTACCAGGAGCTGGTGATCGGCCGCACCGAGCAGGGCGTGGCGCTGTTCAGCGACGGCGAACGCCAGAGCACTGAGTACAGTCAGCTGGTCTACCACGAAGCACTGCTGGTGCCCGCGTTGTTGCTCGCCGGTCACATCGAGCGGGTGCTGATCATCGGCTCCGGGGAGGGCGTGGTGAGTCAGATGGCCGTCGCCGCCGGCGCCACCCACGTCGACCACGTCGACATCGATCGCGACGCGGTGCGGTTGTGCGCCGAGCACCTGCCCTACGGGTACTCCCCCGACGAATTACGCAGGGCAGAAGAGGGGCTCGGACCGATCACCATGCATTACCGGGACGGTTGGGACTTCGTGGACCGGGCCACGACGCCCTACGACATCGTAGTGGTGGACCTGCCCGACGAGCGCTCGGAGCCCGCGCAGCACAACCGCCTGTACGACACCGGCTTCCTGCGGAAGTGCCGCGAGATCGGTCGCGTGGTGGTCGACCAGGCGGGTTGCCCCACGCTGTGGCGTAATGCGACGTTGCTGTCGTCCTGGCATCGATTCCACGAAACCTTCGACACCGTGGTCTATTTCGGCAGTGACGAGCACGAGTGGGCATTCCTGTCCGGGCTTCCGGACCGCCTCGCCGACCCGGTGGCCATCATGACCGAACGGCTGCCCACCCTCACCTACCGCCCGCGCACCATCGACGGCACCTCGCTGATCGCGAATACCGTCCCGCCAAAGACACTGCGGGACAACGTATCAGCGCACACAAGCGGCGCGCTTGCCGATACCGCGCAGCATCCCGCGTTCCATCACGAAGTGCGGGATGTCGAAGAAGGCCATCCCGGCCACGCCCCCGGTGCCACGGGCTAGCAGGCGGGTGGCGCCATTCTGCGGGCGCAGATAAAACGCCCAGGACGCGACGGCCTTCTCGCCGCGCTGCACCCGCTCGAAGTCCGCACGCGACATCAACACCAGATGCGACTCGGGTTCGACCGCCGCGACCACCTGGCACCCGTTGCTGCCGTAACGGCGGGCCAGCCAGACCGGGTCGCCGACATTCAGGTTCTGCCACTCCGGGTGGACGGTGTCGGCGTTGTGAATCCGGGTGCCCACCAGGCGTTCCAGCCAGTCGTAGCTGTAGAAGCCGCCGCGGTCCTCGCCGATCTGTGCCAGCCACGGCCAGATCGCCGCCGGCGGCGCGGCCACGGTGATCCCGCGGGTGGTGCGCACCGCCCCCGGCTGGACAAGTTCGTCGCCGGGCAGTTCGGCGACGACTTCCTCGTCGGTGGCGCCCCAGTTGTACATCACCGGGCGTCCCACCCAGTTGTACAAGCCCGCGAGGCCGCCCGCCGCCATCAGCGCGCCGAGTAGCGGCCTGCGGTTACCCATGGATGCTGAGGCTAGTCACGCCCGCGGCAGCCGGGCAGAGGCTTAAGTCACCGGCGCCGGCTGGGCGGATGCCCGTTCCACCGGATGTGGGCGCGGGTGAAGGCGGCCGTCTCGGAGTATCCGAGCCGCTGTGCGGTCTCCTCGACGGTGAGTCCGGATTTCAAGAGCTCGCCGGCCAGTGCGGCGCGCACCTCGTCGAGCAGTGCGCGATAGCTGGTGCCTTCCCCGGCCAGCCGGCGGTGCAGGGTGCGCTCTGTGATACACAGCTCTTTCGCGACCGTCGTCATCGACGGAATCTCCGCCGAGTCCTGGATCAACCGGGTCCGGACGGTCGCCGAGAACCCGCGCCGGGTGCGTCGCCGGTTCAGCAACTCTTCGCACTGGCGGATGCAGATCGCCGCCGTCTGCGCGTCGGCTGCCGGCATGCTCCGCTCGACGAGGTCGGACGGCAGGATCAGCGCGTTGCGCGGCCCGGTGCCGACGACGACGGTCAAGTTGTCCAACGTCACCGTGTCGACCGGCATTTCCAGGTCCGCCAACTCCATCCGCACCGTCACCGGCGTGGTGTTGGCGCCCAACAGCAGCGGCAGCAGCCTCAGCATGATCGCGAAATCGCGTTCGCTGACGAACCGCCGGATGTCCCGTGGAATCTGACTGTCGTCGAAGATGATGACGGCTTCGGGGGCGGTCACTTCGGGAGCTTCCAAGCACACATAGGAGTCCGCCAGGGCGGCGTAACGGCAGGCGACGTCGATGGCGTCACCGAAGGTGGGGCTGGCCATCAGCGCGTATCCGAAGATCCCGGTGTCGGCGAGGTTGTACTGCATCCCGGTTTCCATGCCCAGCCCCGGTTGGTCGCCGAGGCGGCCGATCAGGTTGCGGATCATCGTCAGCTCCTGGCTGGCGTAGATCTCGGTGGCCGGGTCCTGCAGTTGCTCCGCCGTCATGCCGGTTCCTGCCAGGCACACCGTCGGGTCGAGGCCATGCCGCCGGGCGGTTTCCAGAATGTGCCGGCCGGTTGCCGAGGACAGCGCGACGTCCCAGACGGGGGCGACGGTGCCAGGCATGCGTCCGAAAATATCAAATGTCTGTCTGGATCGGCCATTATCAGGCCGGGGCCCGGGCTTTAGCGTCGTTGCATGGCGACCGACTTGCTCCGGCCCGCACCACTGGCGCTCGTCTCGGCGGCCCGCAGTTCGGTGGCCGACCTGTGGCGTCCGGTCGCCACCGGGGGGTACCGGGATCTGCGCCGGCCCCGCCCCAACTCCGCCCCGGCCTCGATACCGCGCACGACGTTCGACCCCACACTCGTCCGCAACATCGCCGATCCCTATCCCGACTATCGGCGAATTCGGGAGAACCCCGTGGTGATCAACGAACGTCTCGGCGTCTGGATGTTGGGGCGCTACGACGATGTCCACTCCGCGGTCCGCGACAACGCCACCTTCACCTCGCGAGACGGCATCGCGCTGCGATCGTTCGTGGCGAACATGGTGGTCTTCACCGACCCGCCGGATCACACTCGGCTGCGCCACATCGTGGCACCCGTGTTCACCAAGCGTGCCGTCCAGGCGTGGACGACGGACATCCGCGCGCTGGCCGACGAGGCAATCGCCGGGCTCAGGCGGGGCGACGTCGTGGATCTCGTTCCGGCGCTGACCATCCCGATGCCCATCAACGTCATCGCCAACATCCTGGGGATCCCGCGCGACCAGTGGCCAGGTTTTCGCGCGGTCTCAGAGAAGTTCGCGCAGGTGTTCGCCCCGCGGTCGCTGCCACAGATCGTGCGCATGATGGGCTCGGCGATGCAGGCCTACCTGCGGCTGCGCAGTTTCTCCGACACCGAAATCCGAACGCGTGCAACAGAACCCGCCGATGACCTGCTGACTCGCCTGCAGGTGGCCGTTGCTGCGGGCGAACTGACCGACAATGAGGCGTTTCTCTATGTGCTCGTCCTGCTGGTGGCAGGCAACGAGACGACCACCAACCTGCTGGGCATGCTGCTTATCCGACTCGCCGAGGACCCGGAGTTGTTCGCCGAACTGAAGGCCGACCGCCGCCGTCTGTATGCAGCGGTCGAAGAGACGGCGCGGTGGGGTTCGCCGGTGCAGTGGGTGACCCGGACGGCTACCGCTGACTACCCAGTCGGCGACACGGTAATCCCGAAGGGCGCAAGGGCTTTGCTGTTCTACGGGGCGGCCAACCGCGATCCCGCCAAGTTCGGCGACCCGGACCGCTTCGACATCCACCGCAACACCACCGGACATCTCGCGTTCGGGCACGGACTGCACTTCTGCCTGGGAGCTCATCTGGCGCGGCTCGAAACGGCCACGGCCATCGATTGCCTCCTGGACGAGGTGGACGGATTGGAACTGGCCGGGCCCGTCAGGTGGAGCATCACGCCGTCGCTGCGCGGACCCGTTTCGGTGCCGGTGCGGCTGACCCGCCGCTGAGTTCGGCGAATCTCCCGCGCTCGGGCTCCGCCTGGGATTACGCTCGGATCGGCGGGGAAGTCATTCGAGGGGATTCGGCCATGTCTTACTTGGTCACTACGCCGGACTGGGTCACGGCTGCCGCCGAAGATCTGGCGGGTATCGGCTCGTCACTGCAGACGGCGACGACGGCCGCAACGATGCCCACCACCGGGATCGCGGCCGCCGCCGCAGACGAGGTTTCGGCGGCCATCGCGCAAGCGTTCGGCGGTTTCGGTCAGGAGTTTCAAGCCGTCAGCGCGCAGGTGTCCTCGTATCACGCCGACTTCCTGCGCCTGCTGAACGGTAGCGCGTCGGCTTACGTGAGCGCCGAAATGGCAAACGCAGCAGCCGTTCTCGGGAACGCGCCCAGCGCGGCCCCGGCCGTTCCGGGTGGCGCCTACGGGCAGCTCATCACCAACACCACCGCCAACCTGCAAGCCCTCGGCAGCGCCTGGGCGGCGAACCCGTTCCCGTTCTTCCGCCAATTCCTTGCCAACCAGGTGGGCTATGCACAGCAGATTGCGGCCGCTGTCGCGAACATCCCCGGCAACCTGCCGAACCTGCCGGCGGCGATCGAAGCGGCTATCCGGCAGTTCGCGACCTTCCCCGCGGCGCAGTACATCCAGCAGTTCATCGCCACCCAGATCGGCTTCGCGCAGACGTTCGTGACCTCTGCGGTGAACGGGATCAACGGTCTGGTGACCGGGCTGCCCCAATACATTTCGGGGCTGCAACAAGCCGCCCAGACGCTGTTGACGGGCAACTACACCGGCGCGGTCTCCGAGTTCGGCCGGGCGACGCTGGGCCTGCTGGTCACCGGTGTCGATCCCGGGCCGGTGACCTTCAATGTGAATCTCCCAACTGTGACTGCCACCGTGAATCCGACGCTGCTCGGCCCGCTGGGAGACTTCTTCACGATCATGAACCTCCCCGGACAAGAGGCGCAATATCTCACCAATTTCATTCCGCCGTCCATTCCGCGCCAAATGGCGCAGAACTTCACCAATGTGCTTAATACGCTTACGGTTCCGAGCATCAGCGCGCAGGCCGACCTGAATCTCCTCACGCAGACCGGATCACTCCAAGCCTTCTTCGGGCTGCCGCTGGTGGCTACCTATGCCGCCGCCGGCGCTCCGCTGGCGACCCTGAATGCGATCGCGGCCAGCGCCGAAACCTTCGGGCAGCAGATCGGGGCCGGAAATTACCTCGGGGCGGCCGGCACGCTGTTCGATGCTCCGGCAGTAGCGTTGAACGGCTTCCTCAACGGCAATCTCCCAATCGACACGACGATCAATGTGCCGACGGGCTCCGTCGATCCGAATCTGTTCCCCACCAACGTGGCGATTGTTCTGCACCTGCCCTCCGACGGGCTCCTGGTTCCTCCCCATCCGGCCACCGCGACGATCAATGTGCCGCCGTTTCTCTTCTACCCGGCAGGTATTTCCCTACCGGTGACGATCTTCGGGACGCCGTTCTCGGGATTGATCCCGCTACTGGTGAACTCCACACCCCAGCAGCTGGCCCTGGCGATCAAGCCCGCGGCATGACATCCCTTGGAATCTGATATCGCCCGCGGTATCACATTTCTGAGCCATGTGCGCCCGGCTTCCAGGTACCAAAGTGGCTCCTGTGACAGGCCACCCGCTCAGAGAATCGCTACCGACACCACGATCCCGAGCGCGAACTGCGCCGCCGCCACCATCAATGCGTCGTAGCTGAATTCGTCGGAGTGGAACAGCGTATCCATGTCGATGCCGATCACCACGGTCGCGATCCGCATCATCACCACCTGGGCGGCGATGCCGACCAGCCCGAAGACCGCCGACGCCAACAGCCCCTCCCGCAAGTTGCCCGACGACGAGTAGATCGCAATCACCACAATGAAAGCCATGCTGACCATGCCGGCGGCCGCCACCAGGATGGCGTTCGGCTTGCCCGCGTTGACCATCTTGCGCAGCGGGCCCGGCGTGGTCAGATCGATTGCGTAGAAGCCGATGATCATCAGCACCAGGCCCAGGATCGAGTAGAGCACGATGGCGCCGGCGCCCCGCCCCAACCAGCTCCAGTAATCCGAATGCGGCAGCGCAACAATCGTCGTCGTCATCGCAGATCAGCTCCGTTCATCTCAAAAGGAAGGTTCATCTCAGGGGAATTCGGTGTGGAACGAACGCCGCGCCATCATCGGTGATGAGTCCGGCAGTCTCGCGGATGCCAAGCCCCGCAGCGGTGTCGCCGACCACCCAGGCCCCCAAAGCCGGCCTCATGTCGTCGAACTCGGGCAACGGGTCCAACAACTGATAGACGAATCCCTCTTCGCCGTAGAAGCCGCCCGTCGCGGTCTCCATACCGGCGCCGACGACGGTGACGTTCGCGCCTTCGCGTCCGAGCTTAGGCTTGCGAACGTACTCGGTGAGTTCGTGCGGGTCGTCCAGATAGGCGGGCAACAGGTTCGGGTGCCCCGGATACATCTCCCACAGCACGGCCAGGATCGCCTTGTTGGACAACAGTGTCTTCCACAACGGTTCGATCCACATGGTCTGCGGCAGCGTCTGCACCACGTACTTGCCGAACTGATCGTCGAGCACCCACTCCCACGGGTGCAGCTTGAAAATCGCCTGGATCGGGTCTTCTTCGAGATCGACGAATCGCTCCAGCGCGGAGTCCCAGCCGACGTCCTCGATCAACAGCCCGACCGTCTGAAAACCGGCCTCCGCCGCGGTCTCCTGCAGATAGGTGGTGGTGATCTGGTCCTCGCCGGTGGCCTCCACGCCCGACCAGGCGAAATGTAACTCGTTGCTGGGCAACAGATCCCGCACCATCTTCCAGCGGTCGACCAATTGTTCGTGCAACGAGTTCCACTGATCGTCGTCGGGGAACTTGTCCTTCAGCCAATACCATTGCAGGATAGCGGCTTCCAACAGCGTGGTGGGCGTATCGGCGTTGTATTCCAGCAGCACCGCGGGGCGCCGGCCGTCATAGCGTAAGTCGAAGCGGCCGTACACATGTGGATCCGAACGGCGCCAGGATTCGGCGACGTGCGGCCAACTCCATTCCGGCAGACCGAAATCCGCGTACCGCTCCATCAGGACCACTTGTTCGACTGCGTTGAGACACATCGAGTGCAGCAGCTCGACGTCGGCCTCCAGCGCCAGGATCTCGTCCATCTCGAACTCGTAATAGACCGACTCGTCCCAGTACGGCCGGTCGGCGCCGCGGGCGTCGCGCGCCGGAGTCCCGTAGACCAACCCCTGTGATTCGACGATCGACTGCCAATTCGGCCGCGGCTGGGACCTGGCGCGTTTCACGAGCCGCCGCTCCCGCCCTTGCCGCCACTGCCCCCGATGCCGCCGCGCTGGATGGTGGTGCCCGACTTCGTGGTGACGTTCGCGCCCTTCGGGATGCTGGTCGATCCCCCGATTGGGCGCTGACCGACCGAACCCGAGCTGCCGTAGTAGTAGCGGTAGGAATGCCCGCCCCAGAAGAAGAAGCCGTTCATGCCCGGCGTATGGCCGGTGCAGTAGCTGTCCGGGACGATCACCGGCTGGCCATTGGGGTCATCCTGGACGCACTGCGCCGTGACGTTGTCGGGCCTCAACAACCAGTACCCGACGCCCGCCACCAGACCCACCACCCCGACGGCGGCCGCGGAACCCATCAGGATGCGCTTCTGCTTCTGCCGCTTGGCTTCCGCGGCCTCACGCGCCTCTTCGAGCGCGCGCTCCTTTTCTTCGTGCTTCTTCCGGGCGCGCAACTCGGCCGGCGTCGGGGGTCTCGGCTTGGTCGTGGCCGCATCCTGGAACTGGATGCTGCCCAGCGGTTTCAGCATCGGCGTGTCGTCCGGCACCTTGTCAGGCGGCTCCTTGAACGGACGGTTCGCACCCAACGAACTCCGACGCGGACGCTCCGGAGCCGGTTCGCTCGGCTCGGGCTTGGTCTCTTCGGGCTCGGTCTCCTCGGCCCCTCCGTCCTCGGGCGGGTCTGATTCGGAATCCATTAGCGTCCCCTCCGGCCGCCCGCATTCCTGAACACGCGGGCAGTCTCCCACATCTTCCCGGCCGCCATGACTAAGACCACCAGCGCTCCAGCACGCGCGCCACACCGTCCTCGCTGTTGGGCGTCGTCACCTCATCGGCAGCGGCCAGCGCTTCGGGGTGCGCGTTCCCCATTGCCACGCCGAGCCCGGCCTGCAGCAGCATCGGCACATCGTTCGGCATGTCACCGAACGCGATCACCTCCGCCTCGGCGATGCCCAGCGGTTCGGCGACCTCGCGCAGGCCGGTGGCCTTGCTGATGCCCCTCGGCAGGATCTCCAGCAGGCCGTTGTTGGTGGAGTAGGTCAGATCGCCTTCCTCGCCGAGGTGCCCGGCCAGCGCCGCAGCCATATCCGCGCTGACGGCTCCGGCCTTGCGGATCAGCAACTTGATCGCCGGCGCACTCAGCAGGTCGTCGAACGACACCTCGGTGTTGTCCGGGTTCAGCCAGGCGTGCTCGTAGCCGGGAGAGCTGATGAATTGCGGGGTGGCGGTGTCGTGGGCGCGCTCGCCGATCCGCTCGACCGCAAGCCCTACCCCCGGGATGACCCGCCGCGCGATGTCAGCCAGGGCCGCCAGGGTGTCGACGGACAGTGTCTGCGCCGACAACACCTTGTCGTGTTCGGGGTCATAGATGACCGCGCCGTTCGCGCAGACCGCCATTGGCGCGAATCCGAGGGCCTCTACCACCGGCCTGATCCAGCGCGGCGGACGGCCGGTGGCCAGCACGAAGTGGGTGCCCCCGGCCACCGCGGCCTGAACCGCGGCACGCGTGCGCGCGCTGAGCGCTTCTTCCTCATTGAGCAGGGTGCCGTCGACGTCGCACCCGATTAGCGCGGGTTTGTTCGGCGATGAGGGTCGCTGCGAGGTCGGCTCAGGCATCGGATCCCTGGGCCGGGGCGTGGTTACGGGCGGCCGGCGTTGTCAGTGGGTCCCGCCTTCTGTCGCTTCTTCGCCGCATCGTCGTACTGCGCGCGCTTGCGGGCTCGTTCGGCGAGCTCGGCGATACGGAATTCTTTGGACTCGTCCGGGGTCGGCGCGCTCCCGCCCAACCGGCGTGGCACCCAGGGCTCCCCCGGCGGGTGCGGATAATTCTCCTGCGCCCAATAGAGCATCGCCTGCATCGCCTGGCGGAGAGTGGCATTGAGCGCTTCGTGGTCGCCTCCCGGAGCCAACGGGGGCCCGATTGCCGCGGTGATGGGAATCTTGCTGCGCACCAGCTTTTTCGGATGGTCCTTCGGCCAGATCCGGTGTGCGCCCCAGACGATCATCGGGATGATCGGAACCTGCGCCTCCACCGCCATCCGCGCGGCGCCGGTCTTGAACTCCCGGAGTTCGAAGCTCCGGCTGATCGTCGCCTCAGGATGCACCCCGATCAGTTCGCCCTCCCGCAGCCGCTGCACGGCGACCGCGTAGGCATCGGCACCCATGCTGCGGTCCACCGGGATCAGCTGGATGTGCTTGATCACATAGTTGACCGCCTTCACCTCCTGCATTTCGGCCTTGATCATGAACCGCAACCGGCGCTTGCGTTCCTTGGCCGCAAGCGACGCGGGGATCCAGTCCACATAACTGGTGTGATTGAGCGCGATGATGCCGCCGCCCTGCGACGGGATGTTCTCCAGACCGTGGTAGGTAATCTTGTTTCCGTTCAACGCCATAGCGGTCGGAACGAGATACTCCAGCATCCGGAAGACTGGCTCGGCCATCTTTGGGTCTCCTTTTTCCCTACCGTGACTGACGCGGTGTCCGGCGTGCGGCCCTCGCCGCCGTCTCCTCAGCGTCCATTCGCGCGGCCTCGTCCAATGTTGGCGCCCCGCCGCCAAGCCGGCGCGGCAGCCAAAGCTCTCCGGCCGGACGAGGATAATCCTGCTGCACCTCTTCCAGCAGAACGGTCATCGACTCGCGCAACACATCGTTGGTGCGCGCGACGTGCGGGGCGGCCTGCAGCGGTGGGCCGACGGCTACGGTGACCGGCACCTTCTTGCGCCCCAATTGTCTTGGCAGTCCCTTGGTCCAGATGCGTTGCGCGCCCCAGACGATCAGCGGGACGATCGGCACGCCGGCTTCGATGGCCATCCGGGCGGCACCCGTCTTGAAGTCCTTCAGTTCGAAGCTGCGGCTGATCGTGGCTTCCGGATAGACCGCGACCAGCTCGCCCTCCTGCAACGCGTGCACCGCTGAGACGTAGGCGTCGGCGCCGGAGCTCCGATCCACTGGAATCGCACCGTTCTGCTTGATGAGGAAGTTGACGATCTTCACCCGCTGCATCTCGGCCTTGATCATGAACCGCAGCCGACGGTGCCGCCGGCGTATGGCCAGGCCGGCCGGCAGAAAGTCGACGTAACTGGTGTGGTTGATGGCGACCACGGCGCCGCCCTGCGCGGGAATGTTCTGCTCGCCCATGAACGTGATCCGCGTCCCGGTGGCCCGGACCAGGAACTGGGCCAGGACCTCGCAGGCGCGGTAAATGGGCTCCGCCATCGATCACTGCTCCGCGGCCCCGGTGGGGTGGGCTCGCTCCGCGCGACGCGCCGCCTTGGCCGCCGCCTCCTCCGCGTCCATACGGGCCGCCTCGGCCAGCGACGGCGCACCGCCGCCCAGCCGCCGCGGCACCCAGAATTCCCCGGCCGGGTGCGGCCCGTACTGCTCCTGAGCGCGAATCAGCAGGTGCTGCATCCGGGAGTGCAACAGCGTGGTCAGTTCGTTGGTGGACAACGTCGGTTCGATCGGCTCACCGACGATCACCTGAATCGGCACCTTGGGCCGGAAGATCTTCTTGGGGTGGCCCTTGGTCCAGATCCGCTGAGCGCCCCAGACGATGTGCGGAACGATCGGCACGCCGGCTTCGATCGCCATCCGCGCGGCGCCGGTCTTGAATTCCTTGATCTCGAAGCTGCGGCTGATCGTCGCCTCTGGGTACACACCCACCAGCTCACCGGCCTTGAGGTTATCCACGGCGGCCGCGTACGACGCGGCGCCGCTGTCCCGGTCCACCGGGATATGCCGGAAGGACCGCATCAGCGGGCCCGAGATCTTGTGGTCGAACACCTCCTGCTTGGCCATGAATCGCACTTTGCGGCCCAGGCCCTGCTTGTAGGCCGGCAAACCCGCCAGGGTGAAGTCGAGATAACCCGTGTGGTTGATTGCGACGACGGCGCCACCACTTGTCGGCAAGTTCTCCACGCCGGTCACGGTGATCTTGAGACCCTGCAGGCGGAAGATCATTCGGGCGAGGGTGATGGCGGTGCCGTATGCAGGTTCCACAGCAATTCAGCCTAGTGCTCCGGCGAATGCGCAGACAGAGAGGTGAGCGTTGTCCTTTCCGTTGTCGCCGCCACCGGTCCCCGGGTTGGTGCGCCGACTCGCGGCCGGTCGGCGGGTCCGCGCGGTGTGGCGCAACGAGCTCGGCGACCTCACCTTCCGGGTGGCTGACGGCGCCGAGTTCATCAAAGTGGGTGGTGTCCACTCGCCCGATTTCACCAGCGAGGTGCGGCGGTTGCGCTGGGCCGCGCCCTACCTCCCGGTGCCGGCCGTGGTCGATTTCGGGGTCGACGAGGGTGCCGCCTGGCTGCGCACCGCCGGGCTGCCCGGGGTGTCCGCCGTGCACCCGCGCTGGCAGGCCGACCCCGCCACCGCGGTCGCCGCGATCGCTGTGGGGTTGCGCACAATGCACGACCGCCTGCCGGTTACCTCGTGCCCGTTCGACTGGTCGGTGGCCGCCCGGCTGCCGGTGCTCCATCCCGCGCACCGGGCCAACCTCGGGGATCCGCCGCCGATCGACCGGCTGGTGGTCTGCCACGGTGACGCCTGCGCCCCCAACACCCTGATCGACGACGTCGGCCGCTATTGCGGGCATGTGGACCTGGGCGAACTCGGCGTCGCCGACCGATGGGCCGACCTGGCCGTGGCAACGCTGTCGCTGGGCTGGAACTACCCCGGCCGGAACTGGGAGGCGGAGTTCTTCGCCGCCTACGGCGTCGACCCGGACCCCCTGCGCATCGACTACTACCGGCGCTTGTGGGAGGACCCGGACCTCTGACGCAAGCTAAACTCGAGGCGTCTCCGATACGGTCCGGGAAGGTATTTGTGCAGGTTACCAGCGTCGGCCACGCCGGCTTTCTGATCCAGACCCGGGCGGGCAACATCCTGTGCGACCCCTGGGTGAACCCCGCCTACTTCGGGTCGTGGTTCCCGTTCCCGGACAATAGCGGCCTGGACTGGGACGCCTTGGGGGGCTGTGACTACCTGTACGTCTCGCACCTGCACAAGGACCACTTCGACGCCGCGCTGCTGGATGCCCACGTCAACAAGGACGCGGTGGTGCTGCTGCCCGACTTCCCGGTGCCGGATCTGCGGCACGAGTTCGAGAAGTTGGGATTCCACCGGTTCTTCGAGACGACGGACTCGGTGTCTCACCAGGTGTCCGGGCCCAAGGGCGACCTCGACATCATGATCATCGCGCTGCGGGCACCGGCTGACGGCCCGATCGGTGACTCGGCGCTGGTGGTCTCCGACGGGGAGACCACGGTGTTCAACATGAACGACGCGCGTCCGGTCGACCTGGACGTGCTCGCCGCCGACTTCGGCCACATCGACGTCCACCTGCTGCAGTACTCGGGTGCGATCTGGTACCCGATGGTCTACGACATGCCGGCCCGCGCCAAGGAGGCGTTCGCCACCCAGAAGCGCCAGCGGGGCATGGACCGGGCGCGGCAGTACATCTCGCAGGTGGGCGCGACGTGGGTGGTGCCGTCGGCCGGCCCGCCGGCCTTCCTGGACCCCGACCTGCGTCAGCTCAACGACGACCGCCACGACCCAGCCAACATCTTCCCCGATCAGATGGTGTTCCTGGACCAGATGCGCCGCCACGGCCACGACCGCGGCCTGCTGATGATGCCCGGGTCCGTCGCCGATTTCACCGGCCCGCAACTCAATTCGCTGCAGCACCCGCTGCCCACCGAAGAGGTGGAGGCGATCTTCACCACCGGCAAAGCCGACTACATCGCCGACTATGCAGCGCGGATGGCCCCGGTGCTGGCCGCCGAGAAAGCCGGCTGGGCGCCTGCCACCGGCGAGCCGCTGCTGGAGCCGTTGCGGGCGCTGTTCGAGCCGATCATGTTGCAGAGCAACGAGATCTGTGACGGCATCGGGTATCCGGTGGAACTGGTGATCGGTCCGGAGACAGTGATCTTGGACTTTCCCAAACGGGCGGTGCGGGAGGCCATCCCGGACGAGAAGTTCCGCTACGGGTTCGAGATCGCGCCGGAGCTGGTGCGCACGGTGCTGCGCGACAACGAGCCGGACTGGGTCAACACCATCTTCCTGTCGACCCGGTTCTGGGCCTGGCGCGTCGGTGGCTACAACGAATACCTGTACACGTTCTTCAAGTGCCTGACCGACGAACGGATCGCCTACGCCGACGGTTGGTTCGCGGAGAGCCACGATGATTCGGCCTCGATCACGCTGGACGGCTGGGAGATTCAGCGGCGTTGCCCCCACCTCAAGGCCGATCTGTCGAAATTCGGTGTGGTCGAAGGCAATACGCTGACGTGCAACCTACATGGCTGGCAATGGCGACTGGAGGATGGACGCTGCCTGACTACCCGTGGCCACGAGTTGCGGAGCAGCCGGGCATGAGCACCGTCTCGGATTTGTGCTACGACGACGGCGCCGTCCAGCTGGACCAAATGGCGATCACGTTGCGCCGCTACCACTTTCCCTCCGGCACCGCGAAAGTCATCGGGCTGGACCAGATCCGCGGATACAAGGCCGAGCCGCTCGGCCTGCTCACGGTCCGGTTCAATGTCTGGGGCAGCCCGGACCTGCGCCGCTGGCTGCCGCTGGATCTCTACCGGCCGCTGAAGTCGACGCTGATCACCCTCGACATACCGGGCTCGCAGCCCGCCTTCACCCCGGCGCGTCCCGACGAGTTCCTCTCCTGCCTGGACGAACTGCTCGACAAGCGCGGCTGACCTTCGCCGAACGTGCGGCTGGCCGCACGCTCGGCGTCGAATGTGCGGCTGGGCGCACACTCGGCGAGACGGCGAGACGGCGTCGAAGGCTGAGCGGCTAGCGGTCTTCCAGCGCCGCGCGCCCGGCGTTGTATCCCGGGGTGAACGTGATTCCCGGGCCACCGTGACATCCGGCACTGCCCAGATACAGACCCTGCACCGGAATCGGCTGTCCGATATAGCCTTTGGGGCCCGGCCGATTCTGCCCGATCTGATCGGAGCTGAGCAGGCCGTGGCAGTAGTCACCGCCGGGGGCGCCGAACATCACGCCCATGTGCTTGGGCGTGAAGGTGGTGTGCCGGATGATGCTGCGCTCGAAATTCGGCGCCAGCCGGGTGATCTTGTCGATGACCCGTTGCCCCATCTCGACTTTGGCCTGACCGTAGTCGGCGCCCCCTTCGATGGGGAACCACAGCGCGAACGCTGATGCGGCGTGCTTGCCCTCGGGCGCGAGGTCCGGATCGTGCACCGACGGGATCTGCAGCACCAGCGTCGGGTCCGCCGGCACGATGCCGCGGCGGCAGTCCTCCCACTGCTGCTGGACTTCCTCCGGTGTGCAGAAGATGCCGATCGACGCCTGCATGGTCGGGTCGTTGAGTGCCTCGTAGGGAGCGGTGAACTGCGGCGCCTCCTCCAGCGCGAAGTGCATCTGCAGGTAGCTGCCGCGGTGGTCGATGCGGCCGTAGCGTTCCCGGATGTCGGCGGGCAACACCGACGGATCGATCAGGTCGTTGACCGTGACGTCGGGCGCCACGGAGGAGACGACGATCGGAGCGGTCAGGGTCTCCCCGCCCTCGGTGCGCACCCCGGCCACCTTGCCGTCGGCCACCAAAATCTCGGTGACCTTGGACCGCAACCGCACCTCGCCGCCGTTGTCCTCCAGCACCTGAGCCAGATGCGCGGTCAGCGCGCCGATGCCGCCGCGCAGCTTCTTCATCTGGACGAAGTCGCCTTCGGGGATGCCGAGCCCGAACGCAAGCGCGGCGGCGCTACCGGGCGTGGACGGACCGCGGTAGAGGGTGTTGACGGCCAGCACCGTCATCGATCCCCGTATCGCGCCGTGCTTCTCGCGGTCCGGGAAGTAGCGGTCCAGCACGTCGGTGACCGAGCCGAACAGCATGTCGTCGATCGCGGAGCGCTCGAATTCGTTGGTGGCGCAGGCATACATCTCGTCGAAGGTCTTGGGCAGCGTCCCCGCCTCGAAGCGGCCCAGCGCTCGGGTGGGTGCCTGGGCCCACATCAGCAGACCGCCCATCCCGGCCACCGCATCTGCGCCGTGCACCTCGTTGAGGTGGGCGAACATCTTCATCGGGTCGCTGTACTGGACCAGCGGATCGTCGCCGACTCCGCGCAGCGCCACCGACATCACCTCGAGGTCCACCGTCGGCAGCGCGTCCAGGCCGAGTTCGCTGATGACCTCCGCCGAGGTGGGGAACTGCACCGAGCCGGCGATCTCGAAGTGGTAGCCGTCGAACAGTTCCACGGTGGAGGCCATGCCGCCCGCGTAGAGCTTGCCGTCCAGGCAGACGGTCCGCAGACCCGCCCGTTGCAGCAGCACCGCCGCGGTCAACCCGTTATGGCCCGCTCCGATGACGATCGCGTCGAACTCGTTCCCAGTTTCAGACATGCCGACCTCCTGAGTGGGAGGCTGGCACGCCCACGAAGTTTTGTCAATTATGACGAAACTTGACCGGTCGCCCAGGTGGCCCAGCAGTCGCTCAGCCCGGACCGCAGCGACTCCAGAGCCACGTGACTCATCCTGGCGAGCTCGCCGAGCGATCGGTCGGCACCCAGCATCCAGGCCTCCATGGCCCCGAAGATCGCCGCCGCGATGCACCGCGCGATCACCGTGCTGCGCAACCTCGCATCGCCCGGCTGACCATTGGTGCCGCCGCGGCGGAGTAGCTGTTCCTGGATGACGTCCGCCAGGTCGGCCTGGACGTCACGGATATGCCGGACGATGCGGCCGGGATCCAGTTCGCCGCCGCGCAACGTCGCGATCTTGGTGACGGCTTCGACGTCGTAGGGGAAAGCGAAGACCGCCGCCTGCACCGAGTCGATCACCGCCTCGTCGACGGGACGGGCGTCCAGCGCGGCCCGGAACCAGTTCAATCCGGTGTAGTCGGCGAACAACAGGTCGTGCTTGGAGCTGAAGTGGCGGTAGAAGGTCCGCAGCGACACTCCGGCATCGGCAGCGATCTGCTCGGCCGACGTGTCCTCCACGCCCTGGGCCAGGAATCGCACCACCGCCGCCTGACGCAGCGCCTCCCGCGTACGTTCGCTGCGCGCCGTCTGAGCCGGCCTGACCATGGCAGTAAGGTACCGCAGCAACTCAGGAATTAGTTATGACAATATTGACAAAACTTCGCTTGCCGGACCAGACTGCGGCCATGGTGTCTCTCATCGCGCACGCCGTCCTCGGTATCGCCGTCGTCTTCTGGATCGTCTCCTCCAACCGGCAGGTTTATGCGCGGCCGGCCGTAGGGCCGGCGTTCTCACCGCTGGAAGTCGTGTACTACGTCGTCGGCATCGCGTCGATCGCGCTCGGCTGGTACTTCAACATCCGCTTCGTGCAGGAGTACGCCCACATGGGCGTACACAACCCGCTCTGGGGTCCGGGTAGCTGGACGCAGTACATCCAGCTGATGTTCACCAACCCGGCCGCCGGCTCGGCCAGCCAGGACTACACGATCGCCAACGTGATCCTGTTGCCGCTGTTCTCCATCACCGACGGCTACCGGCGCGGTTTCAAGCGGCCGTGGCTGTTCTTCGTCAGCAGCCTGTTCACCAGCTTCGCGTTCGCATTCGCGTTCTACTTCGCCACCATCGAGCGCCAGCACCGGCACGAACGGGCCACCGCCGTACCGGCGCCGAAGGTTGCGGCCTGAGCGACCGGCCAGGTACAGCTAGGCGCTGACCCCGTCGCTGCGGTAATCGCTCTCGTGGTGCCAGGTCTGGTTGCCGCCGCGGCGTTTCGCTACGTACATCGCGGCGTCGGCCGCGCAGATCAGTTCGTCGAGTGAGGTGCGAGCGTCGAGTGCAAAGCCCGGCTGACGATCGATCACGGCGGTGCCGACGCTGGCCGTGAGCTCGAACGGCAGCGCGGCGATGGCGTCGCACAGCCGCTGCGCCCGCAGGCGGACCTCGTCGGGGTCGCAGACGTCGGCGATGACGAACTCCTCTCCACCCACCCGGGCCAGCAGTGCGGTGTCGTCGGTGCACTCCCGCAGCGCCCGCGCAACCGCCACCAGCGCGGCGTCGCCGGTGCTGTGGCCGTGCCGATCGTTGAGCTGCTTGAAGCGGTCGAGGTCGATCACGGTCACCACCAGTTGATCCCGCAGGGCCGGGTCGCGCTGCAGATGCCGCGATGCGCGCCGGTGGAACGCCCGACGGTTGAGCAACCCGGTGAGCTGGTCCCGCTCGGCCCGCATGGCGTCGACGCCGAGCATCTGGGCCACCGCCTGGATGCCGAACGGCACCGAGAGGTTCAGCGTCAGGACGACGGTGTAGGCGCAGAGCGCGCTGACCACGCCCGATCCGACCGAGATGCGCATAGCCTGTACCGCTCCCGCCAGCGCTGCGATGGCGAGGTTGAAGAGCATCAGCGGCGGCCCGTGGAACACCGCGATGTATCCGGCCATCGTTGCCAGGATCGTGCACGCGAGGATGGCCACCAGGGGATCGCTCTGCGCCATCGCGGCCAGCCCGATGGCGGACGAGGAGAGCACCGAGAACCCCACGGCCTGCGCGCGGGTGGGCCAGCGCAGCGTCCACAGCAGCGCGCCCAGCGCGGCTCCGGCGGCCGCGGCGAGCGCACAGACCAGCTGCGCAGGCCCGCGGGGTCCGGTCTCACTCCAGATCGTCGCCAGGATGAGGACGGCCAGCGAGGCGCCGATCAGCGCGATCGTGGCGCGGGTCCGGCCTGCCATACCGCGGGACTGCAACAGTGACGCCAGGTGATCGAAGTGATCAGGCTGCCGCCACCACACGCCGAGCCTCCCCATCGCGCTCCCCCCACTGAAGGCTCCGGGGAGTCGCAGCGCCGCCGCCGGCCCGGTTCAGCAAATGACAGTCGGGACAGAATGCCCAAATTTGCCATTTGTTATTGCTCAGCCGGCCGGTTCCAGTAACTCGGTGCCCACGAACGGCGCCAGCGCGGCCGGAACGCGCACGCTGCCGTCGGGCTGTTGGTGGTTCTCCAGGATCGACACCAGCCATCGCGTGGTGGCCAGCGTCCCGTTCAGCGTGGCCGCGGTCTGCGGCTTGCCGTTGGCGTCCCGGTATCGCGTGGCCAGTCGGCGTGCCTGGAAGGTGGTGCAGTTCGACGTAGAGGTCAGCTCGCGATACGTCGCCTGGGTCGGCACCCAGGCTTCGCAGTCGAACTTGCGCGCGGCCGACGAGCCGAGGTCGCCCGCGGCCACATCGATCACCCGGTACGGCACCTCGATCAGCCCCAGCATTTCGCGCTGCCAGCCCAGCAGCCGTTGATGTTCGGCCTCGGCCTCCTCCGGCCGGCTGTAGACGAAGCCCTCCACCTTGTCGAACTGGTGTACCCGGATGATGCCGCGGGTGTCCTTGCCGTAACTCCCCGCTTCGCGGCGGAAGCACGACGACCAGCCGGCGTACCGCAGCGGCCCGCCCGCCAGGTCCAGGATTTCGCCCGAGTGATAGCCGGCGAGCGGCACCTCCGAAGTGCCGACCAGGTACAGGTCGTCCGCCTCGAGCCGGTACACCTCGTCGGCGTGAGCGCCCAGGAAGCCGGTGCCCGCCATCACCTCGGGGCGCACCAAGACCGGCGGGATCATCGGGATGAAACCGTTCTCCACGGCCACCCGCAGCGCCAGCTGCAGCAGTCCCAACTGCAGGAGCGCTCCGCGGCCGGTCAGGAAGTAGAACCGGGAACCCGACACCTTGGCGCCGCGCTGCATGTCGATCAAGCCCAGCGATTCGCCGAGCTCCAGGTGGTCCTTCGGGTCGGGAAGCGTGGGCGGCTCACCGACGATTTCCAGGACGGCGTAGTCGTCCTCTCCCCCGGCCGGGACCCCCTCGATGATGACGTTGGAAATCGCCATGTGCGACGCGGTGAACGCCGCCTCGGCCGCGGCCTGGTCCGCCTCGGCGGCTTTGACCTGCTCGGCGAGGTCCTTGGCGCGCTGCAACAGCGCCGGGCGCTCCTCCGGGGAGGCCTTGCCCACGCTCCTGCTGGCGGTCTTCTGTTCGGCACGCAGCGAATCGGCGGCCGAGATCGCCGCGCGGCGCGCCGTGTCCGCGGTCAACAACGCGTCTACCAGGGCCGGGTCCTCACCGCGGCTGAGTTGCGAGCGTCGTACGGCATCGGGCTCCTCCCGGAGGAGCTTGAGGTCGATCACGGCCGCAAGACTACTTCCCGGGTCTCCGCCCGATCTCACATGCGCAACGATTTTCACGCCTCACAGTCGGTCCTGTCAGAATGGACCCGATGTTGGACGCGCCCGAGAAAGAACCGGCACCCGAGCCTGCCGCCGACGAAGCGGCAGAGTCGTCGGCTGCCGGGGAACCGCAGGCGGCCGACGCGTCCGAGCCGTCGTCGGAGGGTTTCCGCTGGCCGCGCTCTCTGCAGGCCTCCGCAACCAGGCGTGGCCTGCTGCTCACCGCTCTGGGTGGCCTGCTGATCGCCGGCCTGGTGACCGCGCTGCCCGCCGTGGGTACCGGGCCCGGACGGTTGGCCGGGTTCATCGACAGCAACCCGGTGCCCAGCACCGGAACCAAGGGCAACGCCGCGTTCGCCCGCGCCACCAGTGGCGACTGCCTGAATTGGCCGGACGGCACGCCGGAGTCGGCCAGCATCGTGAACTGCGCCGACGACCACCGCTTCGAGGTCGCCGAGTCCGTCGACATGCGCACCTTCCCCGGCTCGGAGTACGGCCCCAGTGCCGCGCCCCCGTCGCCGGCCCGCATCCAGCAGATCAACGCCGAGCAGTGCGATCCGGCCGTGCGCCGGTATCTCGGCCCGAAGTTCGACCCCAACAGCAAGTTCACCGTCAGCATGCTGTGGTCGGGCGACCGGGCCTGGCGCCAGAACGGCGAGCGCCGCATGCTCTGCGGCCTGCAGTTGCCCGGCCCCAGCAACGAACAGGTGGCCTTCAAGGGCAAGATCGCCGACATAGACCAGTCCAAAGTCTGGCCGGCGGGCACCTGCCTGGGCATCGATCCGACCACCAACCAGCCGGTCGATGTGCCGGTGGACTGCTCGGCCCCGCATGCCATGGAGGTCACCGGCACGGTCAACCTGGCCGAGAAGTTCCCCAACGCGCTGCCCCCGGAGGCCGAGCAGGACGGTTTCATCAAGGACGCCTGCACGAAGATGACGGACGCCTACCTCGCGCCCATCAAGCTGCGGACGACCACGCTGACCCTGATCTACCCCACGATCTCGCTGCCCAGTTGGTCGGCGGGCAGCCGCGAGGTCGCATGCAACATCGGCGCCACCCTGGGCAACGGGGGCTGGGCCACGCTGCTCAACAGCGCAAAGGGGCCGTTGCTGATCAACGGCCAGGCGCCGGTCCCCCCACCTGACATCCCGCAGGAGCGGCTCACGCTCCCGCAGATCCCGGTGCAGCTGCCCGCCCAGCAGCCGCAGCAGCAACAACCTCAGCAGCAGACGCCGGCGACCCCGCCCGGCGATCAGCACCTGCCCAACCAACAGCCGGTGGTGACGCCCACGCGCGCACCCTCGTCCCCGGCGAGCCAGGCGCCTTCGGCAACCCAGCCGACCCAGGCGCCGCCGCCGGCTGACGGCGGTGCCCCGGCACCGGCGCAGGCGCCCGAAGGTGCGCCGGCCAACGAGCCACCACCGAGTTAGCCCGTGGCCGTGCGGATGGACCCGCGGCGGTTCGACGAGTTGGTCTCCGACGCACTGGACCTGATCCCGACGGAACTGACGGCCGCCATGGACAACGTCGTGGTGCTGGTCGCCGACCGTCATGCCCACGAGGGCGACCTGCTCGGGCTCTATGAAGGGGTGGCGCTGACCGAGCGCGACTCCGACTACGCCGGAGCACTGCCGGACACCATCACCATCTACCGAGACGCCCTGCTGGATGTCTGCGAGTCCGACACCGACGTGGTCGAGCAGGTCGCGATCACGGTGATCCACGAGATCGCGCATCACTTCGGCATCGACGACGACCGGCTCGACGAGCTGGGCTGGGCGTGATTGCCGGCTTTTAGCGGACCTGGACCAGGCGCGGCAACCCGGTTCTGTCGGCGCCCGGTGCTATGAACGGCTTATGAGCACAGGCTGCCGCGACTGCCGGGCAGGCTTAGATCACTGCCACGGCACTGTTATTCGTCACTGGCTGGGCAGGCCGGAATGCACCGACCCGGACTGCGTCGCCCCGGAGTTGTTCACCCATGAGTTCGTCGTCGACTGCGACGTGATCGGTTGCGCCTGCGCGGAATCGTCCGGCGAGGTGATCAGGTCAGCGCATGGGATCGGTGCTTGACGCGACTGGGTCTTTCCCGGCGTCCTTCGCCGGGTCCATGGGCCCGGGTTCCGGGTAGAACGGCGGCGTCAACGCACCCCAGCGCACACAACTCCACCGCCCGTCGGTGATCGGGGCAAGCGCCACCGATTCGGCGTTGTCCAAGGGGTTGTCCAGCACGAAGGCGCCGTCCACTCCCGCCAGCACCGCCGCCGCAAGCCGGATCGCAGCGCCGTGGCTGACCACCACGATGTCGCCGTCGAAGCGATCGTCGTCCAGGTAGCGCATGCGCAGCTCGGTGAGCACGGGCACGTATCGCTCCAAGACGTCGTTGGCGGTCTCACCGCCGGGTAGCGCCACATCCCTTTCGCCGAGGTGCCACCGCTTGTAGATGGACTGGAACTCGGCGACCGCCTCGTCGTCGTTGCGGTTTTCCAGCTCACCGACCTGCACCTCGTGGATGCCGGCCACCTCCTGCGCCGGAAGATCGAGTTCCGTGGCGATGACGGCCGCCGTTTGCGACGCGCGGACGGCCACGGAGTGCGCCAGGATGGCCGGGCGACTGTGCCCGCCCCGGGCGAACGCCCGTGCCTGATCACGACCCAGCGGCGTCAGGGCCGCTCCGGGCGGCAGGGTGTCCAACCGGCGTTCGACGTTGCCGAAGGATTGCCCGTGCCGCACCAACACCAACCGGCCGCTCATCGCTGTATCTCCCCGTTTCGCAGCCCCGCCAGCCAGCTCGACGCCTCGTCCGCCGACGGCGGCAGGACCCCCGCAGCCCGGCCCGTCGGCCAGGAACCCAAGTAACGCACATCGGCACAACGTCGGTGCAGCGCCATGAGTGCCTGGGCGACGGCATCGTCGTCGACATGGCCGACGCAGTCCACGAAGAACATGTAGGTGCCCAGCCCGGTTCGGGTGGGCCGGGACTCGATGCGGGTCAGGTCGATGCCGCGCATGGCGAACTCGGTCAGCGCCTGCAGTAGCGCGCCGGGGACATTCTCGATCCGCAGCACCGCTGCCGTGCGGTCGGCGCCGGTGCGCGCCGGCGGCGGACCGGGCTGTCCGATCAGCACGAACCGGGTGCGCGCGTTGGATTCGTCGACCACGCCCTCGGCGATCGCCTCCAGGCCCCGGTGTGTCCCGGCCAGCGGCGAGGTGACGGCGGCATCGACCAGTCCGTCGGCCACCTGTTGCGCGGCGTCGGCGTTGGAGTAGGCCGGCTTGAGTTGGGCGCCGGGCAGATTGGTGGTGAGCCAGCGGCGGACCTGCGCCGCAGCCACGCCGATGGCGGCCAGCGTGTGCACGTCGGCGGCGGTGCGGCCGGGCCGGACGACGATGTCGAACGCCACATCCAGGGTTGTCTCGGCGTAGATCTGCAGCGGTGAGCCGATGGCGAGGCTGTCCAGGGTAGGTGCCAGCGACCCGTCGATCGAGTTCTCGATCGGTGCGCAGGCGTAATCCGCGGTGCCGTCGCGCACGGCGTCCAAGGCCGCGGGCGTGCTGTCCACCGGCAACGGCTGCAGCGGCTGCGGGTCATGGTCGGGGACGAGCCCATCGGCGGTCATCTTCAGCAGTGCAGCCTCGGTGAACGTCCCCTCCGGACCGAGGTAAGCGATGCGGGCCACGCCCACAACCCTAACGGCGCGGCCGCGTCGCCCGCCCTTGCTCCGACCGGCCGCGCTAAGTTACCTTAGGCTTACCTAACTAGCAGGAGGCAACGGTGCTCGCAGTCGCACATCCGACACCCACCACCGCAGAGCGCATACGCAGCGCCTGCTCACGCGCCGACGGCGCCCTGCTGGCGATCGAAGGCCGGGAGCCGATGGTCACGCCCGTGCACCACCTGCTGCACGACGGCTCCTTCGCGGTGGCCGTCCCCCGCGCCGGCGCCGATGGTCTGGAGTGTGGGACTCAGAGTTTGCTGGAATTGACCGACTATGCGCCGCTTCCGGTGCGCGAACCCGTCCGGTCGCTGGTGTGGGTGCGCGGTCGGCTACATCGGATTCCCCCTGGCGCGGTGGCCAAAGTACTGGACCTGATCGCCACCGAGGACCCGGACCCGACGCTGCTCCAGGTGGATAGACCCAGATCTACGCCGTCGGATGTCGATGAGCCTCGCTACACCCTGTTGCGCCTCGTCATCGACTCCGTGGTGGTGACCGACGCGACCGGCGCCGAGCCGGTCTCGGTCCGCGACCTGCTCGCCGCCCGGCCCGACCCCTTCTGCGAAATTGAGTCGACGTTGCTGTGGCACCTCGCCACCGCGCACGACGACGTGATCGCCCGGCTGGTGTCCCGGCTGCCCGCGCCGCTGCGCCGCGGTCACGTACGCCCCCTCGGGCTGGACCGCTACGGCGTGCGCTTCCGCGTCGAGGGCAACGACGGCGACCGCGACATCCGGCTGCCGTTCCACAAGCCGGTCGACGACATGCACGGCCTGCGCCAGGCCATCCGCGTTCTGATGGGATGTCCGTTCGTCAATGGACTGCGCGCACGCCGATAAAGCGCCGCCGGCGACGTAAGTTAGCCGGGTGAACGGCGATCGACCCCCCGAACCGCCCCGATTGCGCAGGCCGAGCCAGCCCCCGCCGGGGCAGGCGGTCCCGCCGGAACCCTCTCAGGTCATTCGCCGGGTCGCACCGCCACCGCGCGCATCACGCGCACCACAACGAGCCGCGGCCGAACCGCCGCCCCGCCCCACACCAACGCCGCCGCGCGCCGCCGCTGCGCCGCCCCCGCCCGCCCCGCCCAAACCCCGGCGGGCGAAGCGCGTCAAGCGCCGCCGGCTCCGCACCATCGCCCTCGGCCTGGTCATACTGCTGCTGCTGGCGACCGCGGGCGCGCTGGGCGGCATGCTGTGGTTCGACTCCGCCGTGCACCGCCAGTCGGTGCTCACCGACTACGCAGACCGTCCCGCTCCCGGTCGCGGAACCAACTGGTTGCTCGTCGGGTCGGACAGCCGCCAGGACCTGACCCCCGAGCAGCAGGACCAGCTGGCCACCGGGGGCGACGTCGGCACCGGCCGTACCGACACGATGATGCTGGTGCACGTGCCGGGGATCGGGTCCAACGCACGGACCACGCTGGTGTCGATACCCCGCGACTCCTACGTGCCGATCCCCGGGCATGGCCGCGACAAGATCAACGCCGCCTTCTCGATGGGCGGTGCGCCATTGCTGGCGCAGACCGTCGAGCAGGCCACCGGCCTGCGCCTGGACCACTACGCCGAGGTCGGGTTCGGCGGCTTCGCCGGTCTCGTCGACGCGCTGGGCGGGGTGACGGTCTGCCCTACCGAGCCGATGCGCGATCCCCTGGCAGGCCTGGACCTGCACGCCGGGTGCCAGCAGCTGGACGGGCGCAGTGCATTGGGTTACGTCAGGACTCGGGCCACCCCGCGGGCGGATCTGGACCGGATGATCAACCAACGCCAGTTCATGTCAGCGCTGCTGCACCGGGCGGGCAGTCCGGCGGTGTGGCTCAACCCGTGGCGTTGGTACTCGGTCCCGCGCGCGGCGGCCGGTGCGCTGACCGTCGACCGCGGAGACCACGCCTGGGACCTGGCCCGGCTCGGTTGGGCGTTGCACGGCGCCACCACACCGATGACGGTTCCGATCGGGGAGTTCACCGACACCGGCGTGGGCTCGGTGGTGGTGTGGAATCACGACGCCGCAAGCGCGCTGTTCGAGGCGCTGGCCGCGGACGCGCCGGTGCCGCCCGGCGCGCTGCAGGACCAGCCGTAACGAGCCGGGACCGCGCGGGTCAACCGCTGCTCTCGCTCGCCTTCCGCTTCTCCAGCCACGCCTTGGTGCGGCCCGGGTGGTTGGTCGCGATCCACGCCACCCCGACCTCGCGGCAGAAGTCGATGTCGTCGTACTCGTCGACGGTCCAGCAGTAGACCGACCTACCCTGCGCGGCCGAACGGTCAACCAGTTGCGGGTAATCCCGCAGGGCGGCCAGCGAAGGCCCCACCGCGGTGGCCCCCACGGCGGTGGCGGCGCTGCTGGTCAGGTATCGGCCGGTTTTGCCCAGCAACACCGTGGGCAACATCGGCGCCGCCCGGCGAACGCGCCACACCGCCGCGGCCGAGAACGACATCACCACCGCGCGCGATCGGTCGGCAGACGGCGGTGCGGCGATGCCGAAGCGGTGCAACAGCGCCAGCAGCTTGCTCTCCACCAGTGAGCCGTACCTGACCGGATGCTTGGTCTCGACGAAGATCTTCACCGGCCGGTGCCAGTCCAGCACCATCGCCACGAGCGCGTCGAGCGTCAACAGGCCGGTGTCACCGTGCGCGCCGTCCGGCCGCCAGCTGTCATGCCACACGCCGTATTCCAGTTCGCGCAGCTCGGCCAGCGTCGTGGTGCTGACCAGCCCCTCGCCGGTCGAGGTACGGTCCAGACGGCGGTCATGGACACACACCAGGTGACCGTCGCGGGACAGGCGGACGTCGCATTCCACGCCGTCGGCGCCCTCTTTCAGCGCCAGGTCATAGGCGGCCAGGGTGTGCTCGGGACGAGACGACGACGCACCCCGGTGGGCAACCACGAAAGGGTGCCCGGCGAGGACCTCATCCGCCCGCGTCATACGCCTATGCTGCCGGTTCCTGTCCCTCCGGCTCAACCGGAGCAGGTGCTGACGACGGGGCGGGTTGATCGGCCGGCACGAAGAGCCACCGGTGCGCTGGCCGCTCCACGGGCTTGCGCTCGAATCCTTCGAAGACGCGGGCGACCCCGGTGATGGTGACCGCGGCAACCAGGTATGCGAACACCACCATCACGGTGTTGTTGGCGATGCCCTGCGCGTCGCTGGACAAGCTCGTCGCGATGGCGAACAGAGACACCAGGTAACTGACGACCCACGCGAGCCACCACAGATAGATCGGCCTGCGCACCCGCTCGTAGTGATCTTCTACGAGGGCCAGTTCGATCACGTAGACGGGCGCCATCACGAGGTTGGCGAAGGGCAGCAGGCAGCCGGCCCATAATCGTCGGGCCGAACGATGTTCGGGCAGACCGTGGTAGCTGAATGCGGCGGCACGCCGGGCGATCAACCACTTCACGAGCACCACGAAGCACCACAGCAGGGCCGCCATCGCCGCCACACTGGCGGCGATTCCCAGCCAGTCCGCGGCCAGCGCGACCAGCGAATTCAGCAGCGAGTTGCGGTTGTAGATCAGCAGCCCGTAGCGCACCGCGTACACCAGTGCGGCGCCGGCGAGCACCAACTGGGTCGCGAACATCAGCACGCGCACGAGCTCGGGGCTCGGCCCGGCCTTCACGGCGGCCTCCGGCGACGTGGCCGCAGCCGGACTTACGCGGTCCACCAGGCCCCAGCGAGGAATCGCGGCGTACCGCGGGGTCGGCCCCAGCGGGCGTCGTGTCCGCCGGATCGGCGGCGCGGCCCCGGGACGCACCGCTATCCACCGGAAACCCGGCGGGAGGCGGGGTGGGGTGCGCTGTGCGGGCACCGGCTGCGGACCGGCCTGAGCGCTCCACCGGGGATCGCCCGGGGGCGTCTCGGCCAGCGGCGCCATCAGCGCGCCTCGGCAGCGGGGGCACCAGGTGCGCTGGCGTTCGCGCACATTCCACCGCGTGCCGCACTGGGAGCACACCTGAATCACCGGACCAGCCTAATAGGTGGCGGTCGACATCCCACGGAGCGGCGGCCGCATAGCACAGGCACTGGGGTGGTCAACAGGCGCCACGCGACAACTAGGCGTGACGTAGGACACAGCTAAATGGAGCTATCCACAATTTCCACAGGTTTATCCACAGTTGGGATGGGTGGTGGAGACAGCCTCTATCGGCCAGATTTCGATGCAACTGTGGATAACACCGCGGTAACGGGAGGTGTCAATCGACAGCCTCACGGTGCCTCGAGCGAATGGATCGCCGCGCTGACTCGCAGGAATACCCGGTCACTCGAGCCGCAAAACGTTCGATTTACGCACCATGATGTTGGCGCCGCCGCAGCCCGCCCACCACCGCAAAGGCGCGCCGCCGTCCGGTTTTCCAAGCTGAGTTTCTAGGGTTATGATCGCGGACGCGGAGCTTCATTGTGACTCACCTCACTCGACTCTTTGGTGCGGCGAGGTGGACGTGCAGTTTGGAAGGCATTTGATGGCCACTCATTCGTTCGGTCCGGGTTCGACGCCGTCGAACTCGTACTCGGGGTCCCCCGCCTGGAACCAGGCCTATGTCGTCGCCGCGCTGCGTGCCGGTCTGATCGCTCTGGCGCTGCTGGCGGTGCTCGCCCTGATCGCGTTGTCCTGATCCCAGCTTGATTCGCGCCGGCACGGGGTACTCGGGGCGGGTGTTGCGGGGGGCCGTCCTTGCGGCACGCGCGGTCATGGAGCAGGGTTGAACATGCCAGGTTGCCGCGTGGCGGGACCCCGCGAATGACACGTCAGACGATCCGCTCATCGAAGGAAGGAAAGCCGTGGCTGAATACACCCTGCCCGACTTGGACTGGGACTACGCAGCACTAGAGCCGCACATCTCTGGTCAGATCAACGAGATCCACCACAGCAAGCACCACGCCACCTACGTCAAAGGCGTCAACGACGCCGTCGCGAAGCTCGAAGAGGCACGCGCCAAGGGCGACCACTCGGCCATCTTCTTGAACGAGAAGAACCTGGCTTTCCACCTGGGCGGTCACGTCAACCACTCCATCTGGTGGAAGAACCTCTCGCCGGACGGCGGCGACAAGCCGACGGGTGACCTGGCCGCCGCGATCGACGACCAGTTCGGCTCGTTCGACAAGTTCCAGGCTCAGTTCAGTGCGGCTGCCAACGGTCTGCAGGGTTCCGGCTGGGCCGTATTGGGCTACGACACCCTGGGCGGCAGGCTGCTGACGTTCCAGCTCTACGACCAGCAGGCCAACGTCCCGCTCGGCGTCATTCCGCTGTTGCAGGTCGACATGTGGGAGCACGCTTTCTACCTGCAGTACAAGAACGTCAAGGCGGACTACGTCAAGGCGTTCTGGAACGTGGTCAACTGGGCGGACGTGCAGTCCCGCTACGAAGCCGCCACTTCGAAGACCTCGGGGTTGATCTTCCCCTGACCTCCGTCTCGAGGACCGGGGCGTCGCGCGACATCGCGCGGCGCCCTTGTCTTTTGGCGTCACACGCCCGGGCTGCAGGTTGCTGATTCGTAACATGGCGATCCGTCGGCCGTGTCGAGTTGCAAGGGACCAAAACCCCGCGCATGCTTGATCATTCGAGCTAACATTTGTTCGAGCTACCAGCGTGGTTACTTCGGATGAAGGCGTCACGGAGGGCAACATGGATGCTGGGTCTGGCCGGCCTATAGGGGTGTCTCCTTTTCATGCTCGCGGTGCCCTGAAAGGGTTTGTTATCTCTGGGCGTTGGCCCGATTCCACCAAGGAATGGGCGCAGCTGCTGATGGTCGCCGTCCGGGTGGCGTCACTGCCCGGATTGCTTGCCACCACAACGGTGTTCGGCGCCCGCGAAGAACTTCCGGACGAGCCCGAGCCCGGGACCGTCGGTCTCGTACTCGCCGAGGGCACAGTGTTCGGCGAAACGGCCATTCAGCCAGGGTATTTCGCCGATCACCAGCCTCCCGCACTGCTGATGCTGCACCCGCCCTCGGAGACGACACCGTCCCTGCCGGAGTGCACCGGCGCCGCCTCGGGTTGCGTGCTGCTGCCCGGCTTGCCGTACCTGGGACTGGAACACCGGGCCGCGTGGGTGGAAGCCGAGGCCGACGGCACCATCACCTCGATGGTGAGCCGCGTCGGCGTGGACCCGATCAGCCATCCGGATACCGCGATTCTGGCGATGCTGCTCGCTGCCTAGGTCCGGTGCGCGTCGCCGCTATTTCATAGCCGATCGGGGGGGTCATAGCCGATCGCGAGGGCGGCGCGGCCGGGCGCCAATGCGTCACCACCCTCCTGCGGGACCACTTCTGCGCGCCGCCTCTCCGTGTTCACGGTGACGGTGCCGGTGGCCGCGGCGCAAACTCTCAAACCAGCCGCGCGGCCGGATCGCCCAGGCGCCCGACGCGCCGCCCGAACACCGCACGGCACCCCGACCGTGCCGGGCGTGCGACTCGGGCGGTGGGCGGTTCGGCAGCCCCCGCCCAACCACTCAGCGCGGCGCCGCGCCGCGCCGACGGTGCGTCGACGCAGGGGCACAGGCGCCGAGCAGCAAAGTGACCAGCGGTCGCTTTTCCGCCGGCCACTCGTTGCCCAGAGCCCTCCGTCCGCGGCTCGCGAAAGGCGTCGAGGACGGCCGGCAGCGGCGCCGACGGCGACTCACGGCACCGCCCGGAACCGTGTATTCTGCGGATAACCTGTGAAATCCGGTCAATTCGTGGACACTCGGTCAATTCGTTTGAATGCTCATCGGGGGTGCCGAGCCCGGTCGCCCCATATGTAGGAACCGGCTACGATCAGGTTTGCACTTGGTGGCGGACAAGATCAGTCGCTACCATGATCAGCAAATACCTATTGATACCGTTTGCTCTTATAGCCCCGGTGGAGGTCATATCGATGAGCACGACGTTCGCTGCCCGCCTGAACCGCCTGTTTGACACGGTTTATCCACCGGGTAGGGGCCCGCACACCTCGGCGGAGGTGATCGCCGCGCTCAAGGCGGAGGGCGTCACGATGTCGGCTCCCTATTTGTCGCAGCTACGTTCCGGCAACCGCACGAACCCGTCGTCAGCAACCATGGCCGCCCTGGCCAACTTCTTCCGGATCAAGTCCTCGTACTTCACCGACGACGATTACTACGAGAAGCTCGACAAGGAGTTGCAGTTCTACGCGACCGTGCGCGACGACGGCGTGCGCCGTATCGCCGGGAAGGCACACGGACTGTCCCCGGAAGCCCAGCAGAAGGTGCTGGACCGGATCGACGAGTTGCGCCGCGCCGAAGGCCTCGACGCCTGAGACCGGTTGGCCGGTCGGTCCAGACCTGACCTGGCGACTTGCACTCGGCCTGCTCGGATTAGGGTTGGCCCAGCGCTCGCACACGCATCGCGTCAGTTCACGAGATACCGGGAGGGCGGCCGGGAATGGGCCTGTTCCGCAAGCGAAAGAGCCGTGCGACCCGTCGCGCCGAAGCCCGCGCGATCAAGGCCCGCGCGAAGCTGGAGGCCCGCCTGTCGGCGAAGAACGAGCGGCGCCGCATCAAGTCTGCTCAGAAGGCGGCCGACAAGGCGCTCGCCGCCCAGCTCAAGGCGCAGAAGGACAGCGATCGGGTGGCGCTGAAGGTTGCCGAGACCGAGCTCAAAGCGGCACGCGAAGGCCGGCTCCTTTCGCCGACCCGAATCCGCCGGACCTTGACGGTGTCCCGCCTGCTGGCACCGGTGCTGGCGCCACTGATCTACCGGGCCGCCATCGCCGCCCGCGGGATGATCGACCAGCGCCGGGCCGATCAGCTCGGCATCCCGCTGGCTCAGATCGGCCAGTTCTCCGGTCACGGCGCGCGGTTGTCGGCCCGGGTCGCCGGGGCCGAGCAGTCGCTTCGGGCGGTGCAAGAGAAGAAGCCGAAGGATCCCGAAACCAAGCAGTTCGTCGCCGCCATCAGTGAGCGTCTCGCCGACCTGTCCGCCGCGATCACCGCCGCGGAGAACATGCCGACGCAACGGCGGCGGGCCGCACACGCTGCCATCTCGACGCAACTCGACGGGATCGAAGGCGACCTGCTGGCCCGCCTCGGCCTGTGACGATGGTGAATCGGATGCTGCCGGTGGCGTCGCTGTGGGCGGGCATGGCGATTATCGCCGTCCTGACCGCAGGCACGGCCTCAGCGGACGCCGGTGCGGGCCGGGATCCGGACGGCGAGCTACCCGCCTGGCCCTTCGCGGTGGGAGCCATCGCCGCGGTCGCGGTCGTCGCGTTCTGGTCCGTACGGCGCAGGCCGTAGCCCCCGCGTGTCCTGGCATGATGGGACCCGAGCCTCGAGCGACCTACTAGCAACGAACCAAGCTGCAAAGGAGCGGCCGCATGGCAGACCCGCAGGATCGACCCGAAGGCGAGCCCCAATCCGGCCCGCCGGCCAAGAAGGCACTCGCGAAGAAGGCCGCGGCCGCTAAAGCGCAGGCCAAGAAGGCACCGGCCAAGAAGGCCGCCACCGGAGGCGGGCCGGCCAAAGTGCCGGCCAAGAAAGCGCCCGCGAAGAAGGCACCGGCCAAGAAGGTCCCCGCCAAGGAGGCACAGCCGGCCCCGAAGTTGGTGGAGCAGCCCGCCGAGGCGCCCGCCGACCTGCAGCAGCGCGCAGAAACGAACGGACAACTCGCCGCCGCCAAAGATGCCGCCGCACAAGCGAAGTCGACCGTGGAAAAGGCGGAGAACGCGCTGCCGCTGGAGCCCTCCGAGTCGTCGCCGCTGCAATCCCCCGGCCCGTGGTTGGTCGCGATCACACTGAGCCTGCTGGCCATGCTGTTGGTCCGGCAACTGCGCCGCCGCTGATCGATGACGGTGGCCTTCCGCCCGACGGCTGACCTCGTCGACGACATCGGACCCGACGTCCGCAGCTGCGATGTGCAATTCCGGCAGTTCGGCGCCCGCACGGAATTCGCCGGACCGATCAGCACCGTCCGCTGCTTTCAGGACAACGCTCTGCTGAAGTCGATACTGTCGGAGCCCGGTGACGGCGGGGTCCTGGTGATCGACGGCGGCGGCTCACTCCACACCGCACTGGTCGGCGATCTGATCGCCGAACTGGCCCGCTCCAACGGCTGGGCCGGCCTGATCGTCAACGGCGCGGTACGCGACGCCGCCGCCCTGCGCGGCATCGACATCGGCATCAAGGCCCTGGGCACCAACCCCCGCAAGAGCACCAAGACCGGCGCCGGGGATCGTGACATCGAAATCGCTTTGGGCGGTGTGACATTCGCGCCGGGCGAAGTAGCCTACAGCGACGACGACGGCGTTGTCGTCGTCGCTGCAGGAGATTGAACCGCGCTCAGACAGTCACCGGTGCGGGCTTTTTGGCAAACCGCAGACCTTCGTCGGCGATCTTGCCCCGCCGGATCAGGTGGATGTCACGCAGATAGTTCTGGTTCAGCCGCCATGGCGTACGCGAGCCCTGCTTCGGCAGCTCATCCAGTGAGCGCAGCACGTAACCCGGAGTGAACTCCATGAAAGGACGGTCCTCGACGTCGGGGGCCGGCTCGTCGACCACCACGGTGTCATAACCCTTGTCGTCCATGTAATTGATCAGGCGGCAAGCGAATTCAGAAACCAGGTCCGCCTTGAGCGTCCACGACGCGTTGGTGTAGCCGACGGTGTAGACCATGTTCGGGATGCCGGAGAGCATCATGCCCTTGTAGGCCATCGTCTTGGTCAGATCCAGCGGCTCGTCGTCGATGCTGGTGGTCGCGCCGCCGAACAGTTGCAGGTTCAAACCCGTTGCGGTGACTATGATGTCGGCCTGCAACTCGGTGCCGGAGTTGAGCCGCAATCCGGTAGCGGTGAACCGCTCGATGGTGTCGGTCACCACGTCGGCCTTGCCATGCCGGATGGCGCGGAACAGGTCGCCGTTGGGCACCAGACACAACCGCTGGTCCCACGGGCTGTAGTGCGGCCCGAAATGCTTTCGCACGTCGTAACCTTCGGGCAGTTGACGCTGGGCGAGGCCCATCAAGGTCTTTCGCATCCGCCGGGGCCACTTCTTGCAGGCACCGTATACGGCCGCCTGCCGCACCACGTTCTTCCACCGGATCGCGGTGTAGGCCGCTTTCTCCGGCAGGTAGCGGTTGAGCTTGTCGGCGATGCCGTCCGCCTCCGGCTGCGACACGATGTAGGTCGGCGAGCGCTGCAGCATAGTGACGTGCTTGGCACCCGAATTGGCAAGTGCCGGAACCAGAGTCACGGCCGTTGCGCCACTGCCGATCACCACGATGTTCTTGTCCTGGTAGTCGAGGTCCTCGGGCCAGTGCTGGGGGTGGATGATCGGACCGGTGAAGTCCTCGGCGCCGGTGAAGGTGGGCGCGTAACCCTTTTCGTAGTTGTAGTAGCCGCTGCACAGGAACAGGAACGAGCAGGTGAGTTCGCTTCGCGTGCCGTTGCTGTCGATCTGCAGGGTCCACCGGTTGTCGGCGGTGGACCAGTCAGCGGCGATGACCTGCTGCTGGAAGCGGATGTGCTTGTCGATGCCGTACATGGCCGCGGTGCTCTTGACGTAGTCCAGGATCGGCTTGCCGTCGGCGATGGCCTGGCGTTCGGTCCAGGGCCGGAAGCGGAAACCCAGCGTGTACATGTCCGAGTCGGAACGGA
Organism: Mycobacterium sp. Z3061; assembly: GCF_031583025.1. NCBI lineage: Bacteria > Bacillati > Actinomycetota > Actinomycetes > Mycobacteriales > Mycobacteriaceae > Mycobacterium > Mycobacterium pumcae. The sequence continues at coordinate 6,711,381 of NZ_CP134062.1, forward strand.
TGCCCGGGTAGCGGAACAGGTCCCAGGTGCCGCCCATGTCCGCCCGCTTTTCCAGGATGGCGAAGCTCTTCGTCGGGCACCGGTCCTGCAGATGCCAGGCCGCGCTGACCCCCGAGATGCCTGCGCCCACGATGACGACGTCAAGGTGCTCAGTCATGTCGGCCACGCTATCAACGCGGTGTCGAGTCGGTCAACGAGATGTCGACCGATTGCATGGAAACCGCAAGAGAGCTGCGAATATGCTCTTCCAAGCGGAGGGGCAGGGTTATATTCCGCAGCGTCATGCCAGGGGGGTCCGTCACGTGTCATTCGTTGTTGCGCTGCCAGAGGTGCTGCGGTCATCCGCCGAGCGCCTGGCGATTCTGGGGTCGAGCCTGGCGGAGGCCAATCTCGCCGCGGCCGGCGGCACGACGCAGCTCATGGCAGCCGCCGAAGATGACGTTTCGGCGGCGATCGCGGCGCTGTTTTCCGCGCACGGCCAGAGCTACCAAGAACTCAGCAATCAGGTATCGGCGTTGCACAGCCGGTTCGTGCGAACCCTCAACAGCGGCGCGGAGGCCTACTCGGCGGCGGAGGCGGTGAACGTGGCGGCAGCCGGCAATCCGATTCAGCAACTGCTGACCGCGGTTAACGCACAGGTCCAGACACTCACCGGCCGCCCTTTGACCGGGAACGGCGCCAATGGCGCTCCCGGCAGCGGCGCGAACGGCGCACCGGGCGGTTGGCTGTGGGGAAACGGAGGTGCGGGCGGGTCCGGCGCCTCCGGTGTCAGCGGGCAGACAGGTGGCGCCGGAGGAGCAGCCGGACTGTTCGGCAACGGCGGAGCCGGCGGTGCCGGCGGTGAGTCCACCGGCACTGGGGGCGGTGGGGCAGGCGGTGCCGGTGGAGCCGGCGGGTGGCTGTTTGGCACCGGCGGCGCCGGGGGCGCCGGGGGAATCGCGGGCGTCGCATCGACCTCGGTCGCCGGGGCCGGCGGCGTCGGCGGGACCGGCGGGCTGTTCGGCAGCGGCGGATCAGGGGGTGCCGGCGGGTACGCGCGTAATGCCGCGGTCATTGGCGGTGCCGGCGGCGCCGGCGGGGCATCCGGGTTGTTGGGCGGCCACGGCGGAACCGGCGGCAACGGAGGGTACGGCGCCAGTGGAGGCACCGGCGGGACCGGCGGGGCGGCCGGCATGTTCGGGATGGCCGGGGACGGTGGCGGTGGCGGCCTCGGGACGAGCGGCACCGGTGGCACGGGCGGCTTGGGCGGCGCCGGCGGACTCTTCCACGCGGGCGGCAGCGGTGGTGACGGCGGCGCGGGCACCCTCGGCGGGGCCGGCGGCGCCGGAGGGATTGGCGGCCTACTGAGCGCAGGCGGCGTCGGCGGGGCAGGCGGCAGCGGCACCGCGACAGGTGGCACGGGGGCGCCGGCGGCAACGGTGGCCTGATGACCTGGGGCGGCAGCGGTGGCACCGGCGGCTTCGGTAACGACGCCGGCGGCGCCGGTGGCGACGGCGGGGCCGCTGGGCTCTTCGGCATCACCGGGGGTGCCGGCGGCAACGGCGGCGCGGCCGCGACGAACGGCAGCGGCGGTGCTGGCGGCAACGGCGGCAGCGGCACCTGGTTCGGCTCCGGCGGCTCCGGAGGCACGGGCGGGTCCTCGCAGACCCCCAGCCCCCTTAACCCGCGATCGGGTGCCGGCGGCAACGGCGGCAACGGCGGCATCGTCTTCGGCGCGGGCGGAGCCGGCGGCGCGGGCGGTGCCAATCCCGTCGGCCCCGGCGGTGCCGGCGGCAACGGCGGTAACGGGGCCTGTCCGGCGGCGTGGGCGGCGCCGGTGGTGTCGGCGGCTTCGGCCAAGTCGGCGGCAGCGGCGGTCACGGCGGTGCCGCCGGGTCCTTCGGCGATGCCGGCAGCGGCGGCGCCGGGGGCCAGGGCATCACGGTCGGCGGCGACGGCGGCGATGGTGGCGCGGCCGGGCTGATCGGTGCCGGCGGCCTCGCAGGTAATCCCGGCACCGGCACCACCAACGGCCTGATCGGCAAAGCCGGCTCCGGCGGCCCGCTCCAGGGCGTGTTCGACACCATCAATGGGCCGGTCCAGCAGCTGACCGGTCGCCCTCTGATCGGCAACGGCGTCAGCGGCGCCGCGGGGTCCGGCACCGATGGCACCCCGGGCGGGTGGCTGTCCGGCAACGGCGGTGCCGGCGGTTCCGGTACTAGCGGTCTGGCGGGCGGCGCGGGCGGAGCCGCCGGCCTGTTCGGCACCGGCGGCGCCGGCGGGGCCGGGGGCGAATCGACCACGGGAGCCGCGGGCGCGGGCGGGGCCGGCGGTCGCGGAGGCTTGCTGCTCGGCACCGGGGGCGCCGGCGGCACCGGCGGTACGGGCGGCAACAGCCCCACGGCGACGAGCGGAGCCGGGGAACCGGCGGAGCCGGCGGCCTCTGGGGCGACGGCGGTGCCGGCGGGACCGGCGGGACCGCCCTCGACATGGCGACTGGTGTCGGCGGCGCCGGCGGAGGCGGCGGCGCGGCCGGGAGCCTCGGTTTCCACGGCGGCAGAGGCGGCAACGGCGGCCTCGGCTTCGTGGGCGGGAGTGGTGGAGTGGGCGGCACGGCCGGTGCGGTCGGTGCCGCCGGTGACGGCGGAACCGGTTCCTACGGTTCGAGCCAAGGGGGCCGTGGCGGTACCGGCGGCGCTGGCGGTTTGTTCACTCCAGCCGGCGCCGGCGGCGACGGCGGATTTGGCGTCGACGTCGGTGGTAACGGCGGCACCGGAGGCGCCGGCACACTATTTGACGAGGGCGGATCCGGTGGCAGCGGCGGCGGTGGTGCTCAAGGCGGCGCGGGCGGGGCGGGCGGAACCGGCCAGTGGCTCGGCGCCGGCGGATCCGGAGGAGCCGGAGGAGCCGGAGGCAACGGCGTCTCAGGAGCCGGGGCGGGAGGCGCGGGCGGAGCCGCCGGACTGTTAGGTCTGACCGGCGGTGCCGGTGGCTACGGCGGCAGCGCGACCTCCATCTTGGGCCCGCCGGTCGGCGGTACGGGCGGAGCCGGCGGGTCCGGCGGATTGTTCGGCACCGGCGGAAGCGGCGGAACGGGCGGGCTGTCGCTGTTCGGCGCGGGTGGCGTCGGCGGCAACGGCGGAAGCGGCGGCTCGTTGTCGGGTGCGGGCGGAGCCGGCGGCGCTGGCGGCACCAGTGGTGTCGCCACCGGGGGCGCCGGAGGTAGCGGCGCAGGCGGCACCGGCGGCTACGGCCTGGCCGGCGGCGGTGACGGCGGCACCGGCGGCAAGGCCGGACAATTCGGAAGCGGCGGCAGCGGCGGCAACGGCGGCCAATCCGACCCGGGGACCGGCACCGGCGGCGACGGGGGCGACGGGGGCGACGCCGTCGTCGTCGGCGACGGCGGCAATGGGGGCAACGCCGGTACCGGCAATGCCCCGGGAACCCCCGGTCCGGGCGGCACGAGCGGCTCACTATTGGGCGAGAACGGCCGCAACGGCCTGCCGTGACATGCGTCGACATACTGTCGAGAGTCTCAACGCCGTGTAAGCTGCCTGCGTGACCACCTCCCCGGCGAACAAGGCTTCGCTCCCGCGGGGACGGCGCACGGCACGGCCATCCGGGGATGAGCGCGAGCTGGCGATCCTCGCCACTGCCGAGCGACTGCTCGAAGATCGCCCGCTGGCCGACATCTCGGTGGACGACCTGGCCAAGGGCGCCGGAATCTCCCGGCCCACGTTCTACTTTTACTTCCCGTCCAAGGAAGCGGTGCTGCTGACTCTGCTGGACCGCGTGGTCAACGAGGCCGATTCGGCCCTGCAAGCCCTGGCCGACCGTCTGGAAACCGGGCGCGACGACATGTGGCGCACCGGTATCAACGTGTTCGTGCAAACGTTCGGATCCCACCGGGCCGTCATCCGGGGCGGTCAAGGCGTCCGAGCGATCAACGCTGAGGCGCGGCAGTTGTGGTCCACCTTCATGCAGAAGTGGATCGCCCACACCGCATCGATCATCGAAGCCGAACGCGAGCGGGGAGTCGCACCCGAAACCTTGCCTGCCCTCGAGCTGGCAACCGCGCTGAACCTGATGAACGAGCGCGCGCTGTCGGCGTCGTTCCTGGCCGAGGAGCCGTCGGTTCCGGAGGCCAATGTGCTGGACACCCTGGTGCACATCTGGGTCAGCGCCATCTACGGCGAACAACGCTGACCCTGTCAGACCCGCGTGCGAACATATGTTCGTGCGCTGTGAGGCGTCCATTCTGCACGCGGACCTGGATTCGTTCTATGCCTCCGTCGAACAGCGGGACGACCCCGGGTTACGGGGCCGCCCGGTCATCGTCGGTGGTGGCGTCGTGCTGGCCGCCAGCTACGAGGCCAAGGCCTACGGGGTGCGCACCGCGATGGGTGGAGCACAGGCGCGCCGGCTGTGCCCGCACGCGGTGGTGGTGCCGCCGCGGATGAGCGCCTACTCCAAAGCCAGCGACGCCGTCTTCGAGGTTTTTCGCGACTGCACACCTCAGGTGGAGCCACTGTCGGTGGACGAGGCGTTTCTCGACGTCGCGGGGTTGCGCCGGGTGTCGGGCACGCCGCTCGAAATTGGCGCGCGACTCCGGGAAGACGTCCGCGCCCGAGTCGGTCTGCCGATCACGGTCGGCATCGCCCGCACCAAATTTCTGGCCAAGGTCGCCAGCCAGGAGGCAAAGCCCGACGGTCTGCTGCTGGTGCCTCCGGACCGGGAGCTGGAGTTTCTGCATCCACTGCCGGTGCGCCGGCTATGGGGTGTGGGCGCGGTGACTGCCGACAAGCTGCACACGCACGGCATCAACACCGTCGCCCAGGTCGCCGAGCTCGGTGAATCGATGCTGGCGTCCATGGTCGGCCCGGCGATGGGTCGCCAACTCTATGCCCTGTCCCGCAACATCGACCGCCGGCGCGTGACCACGGCAGTGCGCCGTCGCTCGGTGGGAGCCCAGCGGGCGCTGGGCCGGGCAGGGACCACCATGTCACCCGCCGAGGTCGATGCGGTGGTGGTCAATCTGATCGACCGGATCACCGGCCGGATGCGCGCCGCGGGACGCACTGGACGCACCGTCGTTCTGCGACTGCGCTTCGAGGACTTCAGCCGGGCGACCAGGTCACAGACCATGCCCTGGGCGACGTCCTCGACCCAGCCGATCCTCGCCACGGCCCGTCGGCTGGTGGCGTCGGCGGCGCCGCTCATCACCGACCGGGGCCTGACGCTGGTCGGGTTCGCGGTGTCGGGCATCGACCGCACCGGTGCCCAGCAGTTGACGCTGCCGTTCGGCGGTGAGTCACCCGCGGTGGACGAGGCCATCGATGAAGTCCACCGTCGCTACGGCAAGTCGGCGCTGACGCGCGCCGTATTGGTCGGACGCGACCCCGGGCTGGAGATGCCGCACCTACCGGACTGACCAGTCCAGCAGCTTCTCGACGGACCAGGTGTTGATAATGCGGTCGACTGGAACCTCCGCGTCCAGCGCCCGCTGCGCGCCGTAGCCGAGGAAGTCCAGCTGGCCCGGCGCGTGCGCGTCGGTGTCGATGCTGAAGACGCAGCCGATGTCTTTCGCGAGGTTGAGCAATCGCGTCGGCGGGTCGCGGCGCTCGGGCCGGGAGTTGATCTCGACCGCGGTGCCGTGGTCACGGCAGGCGGTGAACACCTTTTCGGCGTCGAACGTCGATTCGGCGCGGATTCCGCGGTTCCCCGAAACCAGACGCCCGGTGCAGTGCCCCAGCACGTCGGCGTGGCCGTCGGAGACCGCCCGCACCATCCGCCGGGTCATCGCCGCCGGCTCCATGGCCAGCTTCGAATGCACGCTGGCCACCACGATGTCGAGGCGGTCCAGCAGCTCGGGCTCCTGGTCCAGGGTGCCGTCCTCGAGGATGTCGACCTCGATGCCGGTGAGGATGCGCAACGGCGCGAACTTCTCCCGCAGCTCGTCGATCACGTCGAGTTGCTTGCGCAGCCGATCCGGCGACAGGCCGTTGGCGATCGTCAGCCGTGGTGAGTGATCGGTCAGTGCGCAGTACTCGTGGCCGAGCGCGGCCGCGGTGGCCATCATCTCCTCGATCGGTGCCGACCCGTCGGACCAGTTCGAATGCAGGTGCAGGTCCCCGCGCAGCGCCGTGCGAACCTCAGCCCCGCCGAGATCCTTTGCGTTGGAACGCAATTCGACCAGCTGGTCGGGTTCCTGGCCGGCCCACGCCTGGGCGATGACCATGGCGGTCTTGGGTCCGATACCCGGGATCGACTGCCAACTGTTGGCCTGACCGTGTCGCTCCAGCGCGGCTTCGTCGAGACCCTCGAGGATGTCGGCGGCCTTGCGGTACGCCATCACCCGCCGGGATTCCTGGCGGTCGCGGTCCTTGTAGTACGCGATCTGGCGCAGCGCGAAGACCGGGTCCATCAGAGCAACTGCCTGGCGATGAACCCGGCGAAGACGACGCCGAAACCGCCCATCTCGCCGATGATGAGCAAGGCCATGAAGAACCCGGTTCCCCGCACCGGCGGGTCGAATTGGTTCTCGGTGTCGCGGCGCGCGCCGTGCACGATGTAGCCGACGATCGCGCCGACGAAGAAGAACACCGCCATACCGGTCGCGGTGAGGTTCACCCACGCCGGCCACGCACTGAGTTCGACGAACGGCGCGAACAGCAGCGTGGCGAATGCATACAACAGTGCGGCCCGATGGGCGATGTCGACGTAGACGTGTGCGCGATGATCCTCGGCGACCATGATTTGCCGGTACTTCCAGACCCCGAGGGCCAGCGCCAGAAGAAAAATCAGCCCCGTCGCGAGCAGCGTGAGTTTGGTGTCGAGTCCGAGAGCCATCGTTCGGCCGAGTCTACTGTCGAGATCATGCGCTTTGCATTCAAGACCTCACCGCAGAACACCACGTGGCCCGATATGTTGGCCGTCTGGCAGGCCGCCGACGACATCGAGGTCTTCGAATCCGGCTGGACCTTCGATCACTTCTACCCGATCTTCTCCGACTCGACCGGGCCCTGCCTGGAAGGGTGGACGACGCTCACCGCGCTGGCCCAAGCCACCAAACGGCTGCGGCTCGGCACCCTGGTCACCGGCATTCACTACCGCCACCCGGCGGTGCTGGCCAACATGGCGGCCACGCTCGACGTCATCTCCGATGGTCGTCTCGAACTCGGCATCGGCGCCGGCTGGAACGAAGAGGAATCCGGCGCGTACGGCATCGAACTCGGCAGCATCAAGGAACGCTTCGACCGGTTCGAAGAGGCCTGCCAGGTGCTGATCGGCCTCCTGAGCGAGGAGACCACCACCTTCGACGGTCGGTACTACCAGCTCAAAGACGCCCGCAACGAGCCGAAGGGTCCCCAGCGGCCGCACCCGCCGATCGCCATCGGCGGCAGCGGGGAGAAGCGGACCCTGCCTCTGACCGCGCGCTACGCGCAGCACTGGAATTTCGCCGGCGGCACACCGGAGGAATTCGCGCGCAAGCGCGACGTGCTGGCTGCGCGCTGCGCCGACATCGGGCGGGACCCGAAGGAGATCACTTTGTCGGCCCATCTGGGCCTGGGACCGGATCGCAATTACGGGCAGGTCATCGAGAACGCGGCGGCCCTCGGCGCCGAGGGCTTGGACCTCGGCATCGTCTACATCGCCCCGCCGCATGACCCGGCCGTCCTGGAGCCGCTGGCCGAGGCGATCCGGGATTCGGGTCTGTGGGAAGGCGCCGACGCCTAGGTGCCTGGGACGTCGTCGATTCGCGGATGACGGGGTGCGGCAGCACCACCTGTGAAATCCTGTGTGCGTGTCCACGGCGCCCACCCCCTCCGGGGTCGTGACGTTCCTGTTCACCGACATAGAGGGATCGACCCGCCGGTGGGAGGCTGACGCTGCGGCGATGCGGGCCGCACTGGCCGCGCACGACGAGGTGTTGCGCACAGCGATTGAGGGCCAGGGCGGCTGGTTGTTCAAGCACACCGGCGATGGCGTGTGTGCCGCGTTCGTATCGCCCATTGCTGCGGTCGAGGCCGCTGTCACCGCCCAGAAAGCACTCGACCTGCCGGTGCGGATGGGCTTGGCGACCGGCGAAGCCGAATTTCGTGACGATGACTACTTCGGTACGGTTCTCAATCGGGCGGCCCGGGTGATGGCCGCGGGGCACGGCGGTCAGATATTGGTGGCCGCATCGACCGCTGGACTGCTGACAGGCATCGACCTCGTCGATCTGGGACCCCGGCGGTTACGGGATCTGCCGACCCCCATCAACGTTTTTCAAGTGGTGGCGCCGGGCCTGCGAGACGAATTCCCGCCGCTGCGGACAATGGTCGCGAATCTGGGGAACCTCCGGCGTCCGGACACCAGCTTGATCGGTCGCGAGGCCGAGACGGCCCGCATCGAAGCGGCGGTGCGAGCGCACCGCATCGTCACACTGACCGGTGTGGGGGGAGTCGGCAAGACCCGCCTCGCACTGGAGGTCGCGCACCGTCTCGTTGGTGAATTCCCGGACGGCATCTGGCTTTTCGAGCTTGGGATGGTGACCGACCCGGCCGCGGTCCCCGAGGCGGTGGCCGCCGTCCTCGGCATAGTCCAACAACCAGGGAAGACCGTCACCGAGTCGGTGGCCACCGCCTTGGACGGCAGGGTTCAGCTGTTGGTGTTCGACAACTGCGAGCACTTGCTCGGGGCCGCCGCCGATTTTGTAGAGGCCGTGCTCGCCGAGGCGACGACGGTGCGGATCCTCGCGACCAGCCGCGAGGGCTTGAGTGTCCACGACGAACAGCTGTGGCCCGTTCCCTCACTCGACATGACCGGAGGGTTCGACTCCTCGGCGGCTGCTTTGTTCGTTGAACGCGCCGGCAGCGTGGTGCCCGACATCTCGATTTCACCAGCCGACGCAACGTCGGTCACCGAGATCTGCCGCCGGCTCGACGGCATTCCCCTGGCGATCGAACTCGCGGCCTCCCGCATGGCATCGATGACTGCCGGCGAGCTGCGCGATCGTTTGGATAACCGCTTCCGGCTGCTGGTCGGCTCACGGCGGGGACTGGAACGACACCAGACATTGCGCCACGCGGTGGCGTGGTCGTACGACCTTCTCGATACGGCCGAAAAGTCGCTGCTGGCAAGGTGTTCGGTGTTCTCTGGTGGGTTCGACCTCCAAAGCGCCTGCGCGGTCGCGGAATTCAATGATACGCAGGACGTTGACGAGTACGCGGTCCTCGATCTACTTGACGCCCTGGTTCGCAAGTCGCTGCTCATTGCCGATCGGTCGACCGGGCGCACCCGGTTCTCCATGTTGGAGACCATCCGTCAGTTCGCCGAGGAGCAGCTGGTTGCTTGCGGTGCAGCCGAAGCCACCCGTCGCGCACATGCCCGCTACTTTGCTGAGCGCGAACCCATGATCCTCGCCCTATGGGCCAGTCCCAAGGTCCGGGAGCTCCTCGACTGGTTCACCTCGGAGTTGCCCAACCTACGTACCGCTTTTCGCTGGGCCGCCGAGCAATACGACCTCGACGCCGCCGCAGCCATCGCCATTTGCGCGGCGAACTTAGGGATACAGAGCGAAATCTACGAACCCGTCGCGTGGGCCGGAGAGCTGATCGAACCGGCGCGGGCCGCCAACCATCCCCGGCTCGCGACCCTGTATACCCTGGCGGCGGTCTGCTACATGACCGGCTCCGTCGAAGAGGCGATCCAGTACGCAGACGCCGGCCGGCTCGCGATCGACAGCGGCAAATTCGACGACGTGCAGAACGGCCAGGAGGGCGTTCTCACCGGTGTCTATTGCCTCATCGGCCAGCCCGAACGTGCCGTCGAGTGGTGCCGCGCCCAACTTGCCCGGAACCGCGACACTCATGGAATCACCGCAGTCAACCTGGTCCTGGCTTTGATCTGGGCGGGCCGCCACGACGAAGCCATGGCGGCCGCGAATGGCCTCGTCGCCGCCGTCGAACCCACGCATAATCTGTGGGCGATTTCGTTTGCGCTGTTCGCCGAGGGTTACGCCTTCACCGGCGCCGATCCCGACCGCGCACTTTCTGCGCTGCGCCGTGGCATGACAATCGCTCAGGACTCCGGCAGCCGATACAACATGACAATCATGGCAGCGGGGTTGTCCCGACTCGAGGCTGCGCACGGCGACCCGTTGGTCGCGTTCGAATACATCGCGGTGGCCATTCGCACCTATCGCGATTCGGGCAACGCCCCAGGGATGTGTAACTCTCTTGCCATTCTCGCGACCCACCTCGACCGAGTGGGTCGCTACGAGGCCGCGGCCACGATAGCCGGCTTCGCCAGTACCCCGCTGACGCTGACTGGAATCCCCGAATTCACTGCGGCCACCGCCCATCTGCGCGAAGTACTCGGCGATCAGGCGTACGAATCACTGTTCGGGAAAGGCGCGGCGATGACCGCCGCTGCCGTAGCGGCATACGCTTTCGACCAGATTGAGCTCGCGTTAGCCGAACTGCACGTCGTCTAGCAAAGCAACGAGGTCGAGGCGGCACCACTACGACGCGCAGACCGCCGCGGTCAGATCGCGAATCGCAGCATCTCTTCGGCCGTCACCAGGCGCTCGTTGCGCGCCGGAAACTCGCGGCTCTTCATCGGGTGGCGAACCAGAGACCAGGCGATTCGCCCCATTCGTGACCGGGGAACTGGGTTCATGTGCACGGTGATGACTCCTGCGATCGATCTAACGCAACCGTGGCTCCGGGCGGCCCGAGCGTGCCTCTATGTGATGGAGCCCACAGGAAATTATTAGACACCCGCGTTCTGGCAAACGTCCGGCGGCGCGCCGAACATTTATCAAATGTTTCAGATGTGACTGGTGTGGTTAAGTCAGGGGCGCCGCGGTCGGCTTGATCGGAGCCGGCAACGCGCTGGCTCCCATCAGGTGTCGGTCCACCGCCGCCGCAGCGGACCTGCCCTCAGCAATCGCCCAGACGATCAGTGACTGGCCCCTACCCATGTCTCCGGCGACGAACACACCGGGGACCGATGTCTCGTAGTCGTCTCCGCGTGCGACGTTCCCGCGCTCGGTGAACTTGACCCCGAGCTCGGTGAGCAGGCCCGGCTTCTCCGGACCGACGAAGCCCATCGCCAGCAACACCAGATCGGCATCCAGCTCGAAGTCGGAACCCTCGACCTTGACGAACTTGCCGTCCTGCATCTGCACTTCGTGCACCCGCAGCCCGGTCACATGTCCCTCGTCGCCGAGGAACTCCTCGGTGTTCACCGAGAACACCCGCTCGCCGCCCTCCTCGTGTGCCGAGGCGATGCGGTACATCAGCGGATAGGTCGGCCACGGCGTCGATGCGGCGCGGGTCTCCGGCGGACGGGGCATGATCTCGAACTGGTGGATCCGGGCCGCGCCCTGTCGGTGCGCGGTGCCCAGGCAGTCCGCACCGGTGTCACCGCCACCGATGATCACCACCTTCTTGCCCCTGGCGGTGATCGGCGGCTCCCCGTCCGGCCCCAGCACGTCGTCGCCCTCTTGGACACGGTTGCCCCACGGGAGGTACTCCATCGCCTGGTGGATGCCGTCGAGGTCGCGGCCCGGGATCGGCAGGTCCCGCCATGCGGTGGCCCCACCGGCCAGCACGACCGCGTCGAACTCGGCGAGCAGCTGCTCGGCGGTGATGTCGTGACCGACATTGACGCCGGCCCGGAACTGGGTGCCCTCCGCGGTCATCTGTGCCAGGCGACGATCCAGTACGCGCTTTTCCATCTTGAACTCGGGGATGCCGTACCGCAGCAGTCCGCCGATCCGGTCCTCGCGCTCGAACACGGTGACCTTGTGCCCCGCACGGGTGAGTTGTTGGGCCGCAGCCAATCCGGCCGGGCCTGAACCCACCACGGCGACCGTCTTGCCGGTGTCGCAGTGCGGCAGTACCGGCTCCACCCAGCCTTCGTCGAAGGCCTTGTCGATGATCTCGAGCTCGATCTGCTTGATCGTCACCGGATCCTGGTTGATCCCCAGCACACACGCCGGCTCACACGGCGCCGGACACAGCCGGCCGGTGAAGTCGGGGAAGTTGTTCGTCGCGTGCAGCCGCTCGATCGCGTCGCGGAAACGGCCCCGCCGCACCAGGTCGTTCCACTCCGGGATCAGGTTGCCCAGCGGACACCCGTTGTGGCAGAAGGGAATGCCGCAGTCCATGCAGCGTGTCGCCTGCTCACGCAGGGTCTCGGTGTCGAAGTCCTCGTAGACCTCTTTCCAGTCCTTGAGCCGCAGCGGAACCGGCCGCCGCTGCGGCAACTCCCGGTGGGTGTACTTCAGAAAGCCAGTTGGATCAGCCATGTGCCGCCGCCATAATCGCCTTGTCGACATCGGTGCCATCGCGTTCGGCGTCAGCGATCGCCTGCAGCACCTTCTTGTAGTCACGCGGCATCACCTTCACGAAGTGCCGCTGCTGGTTACGCCAATCGGCCAGAATACGTTGGCCGACAGCAGAATCGGTGGCATCGACGTGCGCCGTGACGATGCCGTGCAGGAACTCGGCGTCGTCGGAGTCCAGCGCCTCGGCGTCCACCATCTCGATGTTCAGGTTGTTGGGCAGTTGTTCGTCGGGGTCATAGACGTAGGCCACACCACCGGACATACCGGCTGCGAAGTTGCGCCCGGTACTGCCGAGGATCACCACCCGGCCACCGGTCATGTATTCGCAACCGTGGTCACCGACGCCCTCGACCACCGCGTGTGCCCCGGAGTTGCGCACCGCGAACCGCTCGCCGACCACACCGCGCAGGTACACCTCGCCACTGGTGGCGCCGAACAGGATCACGTTGCCGCCGATGATGTTGTCCTCGGCGACATAGCCTTCCGGCGCGTTGTCGGAGGGCCGCACCACGATCCGGCCGCCGGACAGTCCCTTGCCCACATAGTCGTTGGCGTCGCCGTATATACGCAGGGTGATCCCCTTGGGCACGAAGGCGCCGAAGCTGTTGCCGGCCGACCCCTCGAACGTGATGTCGATGGTTCCGTCCGGCAGCCCTTGTCCGCCATAGGCTTTCGTCACCTCGTGGCCGAGCATGGTGCCGACGGTGCGGTTGACGTTGCTGATCGTGGTCGAGAACCGGACCGGCTTCTGCGAGTCCAGGGCCTCCCGGCTCATCACGATCAGCTGCTGGTCCAGCGCCTTGTCCAAGCCGTGGTCCTGCCGTGAACTGCAGTACAGATCCTGGTTCATGAACGCGGACTCGGGCTCTTGCAGCACCGGCGTCAGGTCCAGGCGGTGCGCCTTCCAATGTGCGCGGGCCAACGTGGTGTCCAGCGCTCCGGCCTGACCGACCGCCTCGTTGACGGTCCGGAAACCCAGCTGCGCCATGTATTCCCGCACTTCTTCGGCGATGAACATGAAGAAGTTCTCTACGAATTCCGGCTTGCCAGTGAACCGCTCGCGCAGCAGCGGGTTCTGGGTGGCCACCCCGACGGGGCAGGTGTCCAGGTGGCACACCCGCATCATGATGCAGCCGGCCACCACCAACGGCGCGGTGGCGAAACCGAATTCCTCGGCCCCCAGCAAGGTCGCGATCATCACGTCGCGGCCCGTCTTGAGCTGGCCGTCCACCTGGACCACGATCCGGTCCCGTAACCCGTTGAGCAACAGGGTTTGTTGCGTCTCGGCCAGCCCCAGCTCCCACGGCGCACCCGCGTGCTTCATCGACGTCAGCGGCGTCGCGCCGGTGCCGCCGTCGTGGCCGGAGATCAGCACCACATCGGCATGCGCCTTGGAAACGCCGGCCGCAACCGTCCCCACCCCGTTCTCGGACACCAGCTTCACGTGCACCCGCGCGGACGGGTTGGCGTTCTTCAGGTCGTGGATGAGCTGTGCGAGATCCTCGATCGAGTAGATGTCGTGGTGCGGTGGCGGCGAGATCAGCCCGACGCCCGGGGTGGAGTGCCGCACCGAAGCCACCCACGGGTACACCTTGTGGCCCGGAAGCTGGCCGCCCTCGCCGGGTTTGGCGCCCTGGGCCATCTTGATCTGGATGTCGGTGCAGTTGGTCAGGTAGTGCGAGGTGACGCCGAACCGGCCCGAAGCGACCTGCTTGATCGCGCTGCGCCGCCAGTCCCCGTTCGGGTCGGCGTCGAAACGCTTGACGTCCTCACCACCCTCGCCACTGTTGGATCGGGCGCCCAACCGGTTCATGGCAATGGCCAGCGTCTCGTGCGCTTCTGCCGAGATGGAGCCGTAGCTCATCGCCCCGGTAGAGAACCGCTTGACGATTTCGCTGGCCGGCTCGACCTCCTCGATCGGCACCGGCGGACGCAGGTCGGCCCGGAATTTGAGCAGGCCGCGCAGGGAGGCCATCCGCTCGCTCTGGTCGTCGACCAGCCGGGTGTACTCCTTGAAGATCTTGTACTGGCCGCTGCGGGTGGCGTGCTGCAACTTGAAGACGGTCTGCGGGTTGAACAAGTGGTACTCGCCCTCGCGGCGCCACTGGTACTCCCCGCCCACCTCGAGTTCGCGGTGCGCCCGCTCGTCCGGCCGGTCCAGGTACGCCAGCGCATGCCGGGCAGCGACGTCGGCGGCGATGTCGTCCAGGGTGATACCGCCTGTGGGACAAGCCAATCCGGTGAAGTACTCGTCAAGCACGTCCTCGGAGATGCCGACGGCCTGGAAAAGCTGCGCGCCCGTGTAGGAGGCCAGCGTCGAGATGCCCATCTTGGACATCACCTTCAAGACGCCCTTGCCCGCGGCCTTGACGTAGTTGTTGAGCGCATGGCTGCGTTCGATGCCGTCGATGACGTTGCGGTCGAGCATGTCCTCGATCGACTCGAAGACCAGATACGGGTTGATCGCGGCCGCGCCGCACCCGATCAGCAAGGCCATGTGGTGCACTTCGCGGGCATCGCCGGATTCGACCACCAGGCCGACCTGCGTGCGCGTGCGATCGCGGACCAGGTGGTGGTGCACGCCCGCGACCGCCAGCAGGGACGGGATGGGCGCCATGGTGTGGTCGGAGTTGCGGTCGGACAGGATGATCAGCCGCGCCCCGTCGGCGATCGCCGCCGACGCCTGCGCCCGCACCTCATCGAGTGCGGCTGCCAGGCCGGCGCCGCCCTCGGCGACCGGGTACAGGCAGTGAATCACCTTGGACCGCATGCCATGTGGCCGTCCGTTGACCTCGTCCTCCGGGTTGAGGCTGATCAGCTTGGCCAGCTCGAAGTTGCGCAGGATCGGCTGCGGTAACGAGATCTGGTGACAGGAGTTCTCGTCCGGGTTGAGCAGGTCGCGCTCCCCGCCGGTGGTGCCCTGAAGGCTGGTCACCACCTCTTCGCGGATGGCGTCCAGCGGCGGGTTGGTCACCTGCGCGAAGAGTTGGTGGAAGTAGTCGAAAAGCATGCGCGGACGCTTCGACAGCACCGCGATCGGGGTGTCGGTGCCCATCGACCCGAGCGGCTCAGCGCCGGTGCGGGCCATCGGGGCCACCAGCAAGTTGAGTTCCTCGTAGGTGTAGCCGAAGGTCTGTTGCCGCACGACCAGCCGGTGATGCGGCATCCGGACGTACTTGTTGGCCGGCAGCTTGTCCAGCGGAACCAGTCCGTTGTCGAGCCACTCCTGGTAGGGATGCTCGGCGGCCAGCTCAGCTTTGATCTCCTCGTCGGCGACGATGCGGCCCTGAGTGGTGTCCACCAGGAACATCCGGCCCGGCTGCAGTCGCATGCGCTTGACCACGGTGGTCGGGTCCAGGTCCAGTACGCCGGCCTCTGAGGCCATCACGACCAGGCCGTCTTCGGTCACCCAGATCCGGGAGGGCCGCAATCCGTTGCGGTCCAGCACCGCTCCGACGATGGTGCCGTCGGTGAACGTGATCGACGCCGGCCCGTCCCAGGGCTCCATCAACGAGGCGTGGTACTCGTAGAACGCCCGCCGCGCCGGGTCCATCGACTCGTGACGCTCCCACGCCTCGGGGATCATCATCAGCACCGCGTGGGCCAGGCTCCGTCCGCCCAGGTGCAACAACTCGACGACCTCGTCGAAGCGCGCGGTGTCCGACGCCCCGGGCGTACAGATCGGGAACAACTTCTCGACGTCGTCCTGCGAACCGAAGATGTCGGTCTTGATCAGCGCCTCGCGGGCGCGCATCCAGTTCTCGTTGCCGGTGACGGTGTTGATCTCGCCGTTGTGCGCTACTCGCCGGAACGGGTGCGCCAACGGCCAGGACGGGAACGTGTTCGTCGAGAACCGCGAGTGCACGATGCCCAGCGCGCTGGTCACCCGGCTGTCCTGCAGGTCGAGGTAGAAGGCCTTGAGCTGCGGGGTGGTGAGCATGCCCTTGTAGACGAACGTCTGACCGGACAGGCTCGGGAAGTAGACGGTCTCGCGTCCGGGCCCGTCCTGTCCCGGGCCCTTGGTCCCGAGTTCGTGCTCGGCGCGCTTGCGGACGATGTATGCACGGCGTTCCAACGTCATGCCGGAGGCACCGGCCATGAACACCTGGCGGAAAGTGGGCATCGCGTCGCGCGACAGCGCGCCCAGCGAGGAGTCGTCGGTGGGCACGTTGCGCCAGCCGAGCACCTGCAGGCCCTCGGATTCCGCGATCTTCTCCACCGCGGCGCACGCCGCTGCAGCGTCTTTGGACGACTGCGGCAGGAACGCGATGCCGGTGGCGTAACTGCCCGCCGCGGGCAGCTCGAAATCCACGACCTCGCGCAAGAAGGCATCCGGAACCTGAATCAGGATGCCCGCGCCGTCACCGCTGCGCGGCTCGGCACCGGCAGCACCGCGGTGCTCCAGGTTGAGCAACGCGGTGATCGCCTTGTCCACGATGTCGCGGCTACGCCGGCCGTGCATGTCGACGACCATGGCCACACCGCATGAATCGTGTTCGTATGCGGGGTTATAAAGCCCGACGCGCTTGGGCGTCATACCCACCTAACCCTTCAGCAGACTTTCTGCACGGCCGCTTTGCGTATCGACTTTCACCGATCGTGAGACCGCACCCGGAGGTTGCGGGGCTGAACCCCCTCGGTCTCATCGACAGGCTGTCCGCCAAGCGGAGATAATCCGGTCAGGGATTCGTCCGTGCAGCGTTGAACGGTAGCCCCATACCTAATTTCGACAAGTCGTAAAACGATATGACAAAACCCGCCTGACATGCCAACTTACCAATACTAACCTTTCTGCTGGCGGCTCCGTAAATTCGCTGTTACCAGCGATCGACAGCATCGTGGCCTGACCTGCGACCATGGAAGACGGTCGGGCACTGTGGCGAGGATCGCACCGAGAAGCCGCCGCCGCCCGGCTGTCGGCGAAAGTTTGCTGCAACAGTCACATCCGTAACACCGGGCGCGTGAGGGCGCGGTGGCGATGCGCAGGCAATCGACGTCAGGGCCGCCGAATGGTGTGATTCCAACCCCGAACCCGTCCCCGGATCGAGTTTGCGCGGTTTCGGCGCGGCTGGCGCGCACCAGCCGGTGACCGATACTGGACGACAGCATCCCGCGTTGGCCGACTGGCCTGTGCACCCGAGGAGCCCATGAACGCGCCCCAGGAATTTCTGCGGAACCGAATGCTGCCCGAGCAGCCGGTCTCGCCTCCCCGACCACCCTCCCCGCCCGCCGAGCGGGCGCCGCAACCGTCGCAGTCTCGGCCCGCTCAGGCACCGGTCAAAGCACCGCCGGCACCGGTCAAAGCACCGCCGGCACCGGCTGACGCCCCCGCACCTGCCACGGCCCCGCCACCGGTCAGCGCGCCCGTCAACGCGCCGCCGCCGACGGCCCCCCGTCCCTCGTCCGCGCCGCCTCCGCAGCCGGTGCGGCCCCCGCGCCGCAGCGGCCGCACCCGCAGCCGGTGGCCCACGACGCTCTTCCGATCTCCGGGCGCGACGGCCGGCCCAGCCCCACGCACCCCTGACAAACCCGTCGAACGGGGTTGGCGGCGCATGGTCCGCTCGGCGACGTTCGGCCTGGTCAAGCCCGGCCCGTCGGCGGCACAGCGCGACGCCGCGCAGTTCGAGGCGACCATACGAACTGCCCTGCGCGGCAACCACAAGGTCGGTGTCCTCGGCAAGGGCGGCGTCGGCAAGACGTCGGTGGCCGCCAGCGTCGGCTCGATCCTGGCCGAACTGCGCCAGCAGGACCGCGTCGTCGCCATCGACGCCGACACCGCCTTCGGCCGGCTCAGCAGCAGGATCGACCCGCGGACCACAGGTTCGTTCTGGGAGTTGACCGCCGACAAGAACCTGCAGTCATTCGCCGACGTGACATCGCGGGTCGGGCGCAATGCCACCGGGCTGTACGTACTGGGCGGCGAACCGGTGACCGGCCCGCGCCGGGTGCTCGACCCGGCCATCTACCGGGAAGCCGCGTTGCGCCTCGATCGGCACTTCGCGATCTCGGTCATCGATTGCGGATCGACGATGGACGCTGCCGTCACCCGCGAGGTGCTGCGGGATCTGGACGCGTTGATCGTGGTCTCCTCACCATGGGCGGACGGCGCCGCGGCCGCCGCCAAGACGGTCGAATGGCTGTCGGATCACGACCTCGGCAACCTGCTGCAACGCAGCGTCGTCGTACTCAACGACTCCGACGGTCACGCCGACAAGCGCACCCGCTCGCTGCTGGCCCGCGAGTTCATCGACCACGGGCAGCCGGTGGTCGAGGTGCCCTTCGACCCCCACTTGCGGCCCGGCGGCGTCATCGACGTCACCCAGGAGATGGGCCCCGCGACGCGGTTGAAGTTCCTGCAGGTCGCGGCCACCATCACCGGATACTTCGCCTCCCGGACCCAGGGCAGCGCAGCCGCGAACCCCCCTGACCCGGTCAGGCCCGGCGCGCCGACGGGTCCGCCGTCGCCTCGATCTTGGTGATCAGGTTGCCGCGGACCGTCAACACCACCACGGCGAACAATCGGCGATCGGCAAAGGCGAGTAACACCGGCCGGCCGGCCGGACCGCCGACCAGCGTCGCTCCCGGGCCCAGGTAGCGCAGCAGGTTGGTAGCGACCGCGACGGGACCGTGGTTGACCTGTGGCGGCGGCATCGGGTCGGCGAGTACGGTCCCCACTCCCCACACCGTCGGATCCAGCACGGCCGTCAACCCGGCGATGTCGCCGTTGGCGCAGGCGGTGATGAATTTCTGGGTCACGAGCTGATGCTCGGCCGGAGCGACTTCCGTGTTCGGGACCGGATGCAACCGTGCCCCGGTGAACTTGGCCCGGGCCCGCCTGGCCAGCTGCCGGCAGGTGCCGGCCGGGCGGCCGACGGTTTCGGCGATGGCGTCGAACGGGACGCCGAAGACGTCGTGCAGGACGAAAGCGACCCGCTCGCCGGGGCTGAGCCTGCGCAGCACTTCCAATAGCGCGGCTCTGATCTCGTCGTCGAGGGTGATCCGGTCGGCGGGATCGACCACCCGCCCGTCGGCCAGCGGGCGCCCGTCACCGTCAGTGTGGGGGCGCTCGTATCGCGCCCGGGCCGAACGAAGCTGGTCGAGGCACAGCCGGCTGGTCACCACGGTGAGCCACCCGCGGGCATCGTCGATGCTGCCGGGATCAGCGCGCGACAACCGCAGAAACGCCTCCTGCACAACGTCTTCGGCCTCACCGACGTCACCGAGGATCTGGTAGCCGAGGTTCACCAGATACGGACGGTGCGTGCGCCAGGCCTCGTCGAGCTGGTCAGAAGCTGCGTTCATAGGACTTCGACGAGTTTTCGCTCAGAAAAGTTACGCGTGCCGGCCGTAACTTTCGCACCTGCCATCCCGTCCTTGGTTGAACACACTGCGTTTTCCAGAGTTCCCCAGAGGAGTCCCCCATGACAATCGTCGTCACCGGAGCAACCGGCAATGTCGGTCGCCCGCTGCTCGC
Source organism: Mycobacterium sp. Z3061 (assembly GCF_031583025.1). Classification (NCBI taxonomy): domain Bacteria; kingdom Bacillati; phylum Actinomycetota; class Actinomycetes; order Mycobacteriales; family Mycobacteriaceae; genus Mycobacterium; species Mycobacterium pumcae. The sequence continues at coordinate 6,731,174 of NZ_CP134062.1, forward strand.
GCACCTGGTCGCCGCAGGCGCGCACGTGCGAGCGGTCACCCGCTCACCTGCCACCAGAGAACTTCCCAGCGATGTTGAAATGGTCTCCTCGGTCACGGACGCGCTGCGGGGCGCCTGCGCGGTGTTCCTCAACTCCCGCGCAATCGGTGCCGGTATGGCCGCCGTCGTCGCGCGCTGTGCGTCGGCGGGAGTCACCAAACTGGTTGCGCTGTCGGCAATCAACGTCGACGACGACCCGGCGCTGCAGCCGTCGCGATTCCGCGGCGACCGCAATAAGGAGGTTGAACAGCTCGCGGTAAATTCCGGCCTCGCGTGGACGAGCCTGCGTCCCTCGGTTTTCGCGTCGAATTTCGCCGGCATGTGGTCGGCGCAACTTCGCGCCGGCGATGTTGTCGTCGGGCCCTACGCGGCGGCATCCACCGCACCCATCGTCGACGATGACGTCTCCGCGGTCGCCGCGCGCGCACTTCTCACCGACGACCTCACCGGCCAGAAGATCTCGATGACCGGGCCACAAGCCCTGACCAACGCTGAGCTGGTGGGGGTCATGGCCGCCGTCCTGCAACGGCCGCTGCGGTACCGCGAGATTCCGCCGGATGTGGTTCGGGCCAGATTCCGTGACCTGGGCTTCGCCGCCGAGTTCGCGGACGCCTACATCGGGATGCTCGCTCAGACACTGGGCCGGCCGGCCCTGGTCACGAACGAGGTGGAGAAGATTCTGGGCCGACCGCCGCTGACGTTCGCGGAGTGGGTGTCCCGGCAGCGCGACACCTTCGCGGGAGGAGGTCGCAATGTCTGAGATACGCCCGCCCCGATTCCTCAAGCCGATGAACACGCTGATGAAGGCGGTGCAGAAGCTCGGCGTACCGACCGGCCCCGCCATGGTGTTGACGGTGCCGGGACGCAGGTCCGGGCAGCCGCGAAGTACGCCGATGACGCCGTTCGACTTCCGGGGCGGCCTCTATGTGGTGGCCGGGTATCCGGGCGCGGACTGGGCGGCGAATGCCCGCGCCGCGGGCACCGGCACGCTGTCCCGCGGCCGCCGGCGCCGGCAGGTCCGAATCGTGGAGCTGTCCGTCGACGACGCGCGTCCGGTCCTGCGTGAGTTCCCCACCAAAGTCCCGGTCGGTGTGGCCTTCGCGAAGCGGTCAGGGCTGGTGAGCGACGGTAGCCCCGACGAGTTCGAGGCATTGGCCGGTCGGCTGGCGGTGTTCCGGTTCGATCCGGTCTAGGCCGCCAGACGGAAACGGCGCGGGGAGTCCATTGGATTCCTCGCGCCGTTTACTCGCTATTACGCCGACTGGGCGGTCACCCGCTCCCGCACGGCGAAACCGTTGCGCTCGGCCAGCGACCGCAGCTGCGCCAACGCGAAGGCACGCGGACGGCCGGAGTCGGGAATGACCACACCGGCCCAAAGCCCTTCAGCGCCAGGCGATTCCACAGCCTCCTTGGCGCACTGCCAACGGCGCGGGCAGGCCCGGCACAACGTCTTGGCTTCGTCGTCGGGGGTCGTCGTCCAACGGTCGGGGTCTTGGGTGCACACGCCCAGCTGCGGGACCTCGTAAAGAGTTGTTGCGGTCATGGTTCTGCGTTCCTCCGTAAAGCGTTGCGCGTTCTGCCCCTCTGCCTCAGAAGGCTAGCGCACTAACCGTCGCAGTGCAACAGTTCATTCTGCAGCAGTTCCGCATAGTGCTACGGCTTCGCAGCGCAACCGGCGAGCTTACTTACCGAACCTGCGATTACCAGGGGTTATACCCTGTCAATCGGCTGTGCGTAACCTGCTGATCAGCTGGTTTCGTTCACAGCTTTTAGACAATGTGTTCCCAGCAGCAGCCACTGGCGCTATGGTTAACCGTAGCGGTAAGCCGGTTTTGCGGGTCAATAACCGGACCGTCGGGTGGCCGCGAAAGCGTAGCGAAGGTATAGCCAATGGAAGGGTGCAACGGTTACGATGTTGGTCAGCGAACGGTGTGCCCCGCGGCCCGCCGCGCTGCCCGCCCTGACAACCGCGAGCAAGGATTCCTGCCAGATGCCCAACGCCGAATCGACTGTGGGGCCGGCTGCGCTGGCCGCATTCAGCGGCGTTGCGGCCGGTGCGGTCGCACCCGGTTACAACATCGTGGGCACGGGTCACTGGTACCGGTCACCTCGGCGGGTCGATGACCAGCAGGCCGCCGGGGTGGACCTGCGAGCGGTGCCCAATGACGGACAGTGGCGATTGGCCGACCAGTCCGTCGACGACCAAGCGAGCGGTATGTTCGTCGACGGACTGCGCGAGAGCCCGTCCCTCAGCGACAAGAAAAACGTCCCGTTCGGCGATCCCCCTGGAGGCAAGGCGTTGACGTTCGAAGTCGTCAGGCCCACGAATCCGCCTGAAGAGCCCCATCAGGACGACCAGCCCGCTGACGCCGATCCCGGAGTGATCCGCGCCGGCGCGGCTGCCGCGGCACGCCGGCGGGAACTCGACATCAGCCAGCGCAGCCTCGCCGCCGACGGCATCATCAACGCGGGTGCGCTCATCTCCTTCGAGAAGGGTCGCAGCTGGCCCCGCGAGCGCACCCGCGCCAAGCTCGAGGAAGTCCTGCAGTGGCCCGCGGGAACCATCGCCCGCATCCGCGAGGGCGACGCCGTAGTGACCCAGCCGGCTCCGGGACCCGCCGTCGATGCGTTGGCCGAGGCACCCCCGGCCACCGACGGCCCGGCGTCGCTGATCGCACAGGCCGTGGCCGCCGCCGTGGACACCTGCAGTCTGGCCATCGCCGCGCTGCCCTCCCCCGAGGATCCGGACTTCACCGAACGAGCGGCGCCGATTCTGGCCGACCTGCGCCAGCTCGAGGCGATCGCCGTTCAGGCGACACGGATCAGCCGGATCACCCCCGAACTGATCAAGGCAATGAGTTCGGTACGCAACTACCACGACAAATTGATGACACTGGGCGCCACGGCGCCCGGTGCGACGCTGGCACAACGTTTATATGCCGCGCGACGCCGTGCCAATCTCTCCACGCTGGAAACTGCACAAGCGGCCGGCGTCACCGAAGAAATGATCGTCAAGGCGGAGGCCGAAGAAGTCCTGCCGACCCAAATCGCCGAGGCGATCGAAGCACTGATTAGTCAGATCAATTGATATGGAGCCGGGGCGCGATCACACGCTGACGCGCTCGGGTCTGGTCGTACGGGGAAGGCTTGTGCCGCCCCGCAATTCCGCCGTGAAGTCTGGTGTGCCATGCGCCCGAAAAGGCCAGGCACACCCGAAAATTCGTGCATCTAGCCCCGCCGGAGCGCTGTTAAGCTCAACCTACGGTGCGAAGGTGCATAAAGAAATGACCGTGCACACCAACAAGCCAACGTAAGGAATCACTCAAATGTCGGGTAGCGCGATGTGCAAGACCACGAGCAACTTCATCTACGCACAGCTGTTTCTGCTGGGTGAAGGAATTCCCGACCCGGGCGACATTTTCAATGCCGGCTCGTCCTTGTTCAAAGGCGTCGCCGACAAGATCGGCCTGGCAATTCCGGGCACCAACTGGATCGGCCAGGCCGCGGATGCCTATTTGAACCAGAACGCCGCGCAGCAACTCCGTGCCAAGTTGATGGGTGACATCGACGATCTGACCGGCAACCTGATCTCCAACCAGGCCGAGCACGTGGAGGACACCCGCAGCGTGCTGCGCGCCATGAAGAACATGGTCGACGGCTGCTACAAGGCCTGCAAGAAGCTGGAGAAGGTGTGGTTGATCGGCGATGCCCTGTCGATCGCCATCGCGATCCCCTGCTGCGCGCTCGCGATGGCCGTCACCGGCGGCGCGCTGCTGTACCTGACGATCATGACCGCCATGAACGCGGCCAGCATGATCGGGCTGGGCGGGCGCCTGCTTGACATCCTGACCAACCTGCCGGCCCTCGCGGGCCTGATCCCCGGGATCATCGACGGGATCATCGACACCATCTGGCCGCCGAAGCTGCCCGACATCCCGATCCCCGGCTTCCCCAGCATCCCGGGCCTGCCCGAGTTCACCTGGCCCCCCACCCCGGGCATTCCGGACTTCAACCTGCCGATCCCCGGTCTGCCCGACTTCCAGTGGCCGTCCATCCCCGGGCTGCCGGACTTCGGCGGCCTGATCCCCGGGTTCCCGGACTTCGGTGGCGGTGGCGGACTGATCCCCGGTTTCCCCGCGCTCCCTGGAATGCCCGGTGTTCCCAACCTGTTCCCCGGCCTTCCCGCGCTGGGCGACCTGTTCCCCGGCGTCGGCAACCTGGGCAAGCTGCCCACCTGGACCGAATTGGCCGCTCTGCCCGACTTTTTGGGAGGCTTCGCCGGTATGCCGGCACTGAGCTTCAGCAACCTGCTCAGCTTCGCCCAACTGCCGGGGGTCGGTCAGATCACGTCGACGATGGGCCAGTTGCAGCAGCTGATGGCTGCCGGTGGCGGTCCGGGCCAGATGGGCAACATGGTCGGCCAACAGGCGCAAATGGTGTCCTCGCAGGTACAGCAGGCGGGTCAGAAGGACGATCAGTCGGACCAACAAGGCGCCGCGGCGGGCGCCGATGGCGAGCGCGCCCCTGTCCAGGCCGGCGCCGGTGGCCAACAGGGCCAGCAGGGCACCGTCCTGTAATTGCAAACAGTCGGCCACTAAACGGCCAAACCGATAGCAAGCCAAAGCCGTAGCGAGTAAAAGTTAAACGTAGAGGAGGGTCTAACCCATGTCCGGAGTTCTGGAAGTCGTACCTTCGTTCCTGAAGGTGCTGTCAGGCATGCAGACCGAAATAGCCGGCCAATTCGGAACCGCGACCAACACGGTCAACGGGATCAGCGGCAAAGTCTCGATGACCCACGGTTCGTTCACATCGAAGTTCAACAATGCGCTTCGCGAGGTGGAGACCAACCGCAGCAACACGGGCAAAGGTGTACAGGGCGTGAGCAATGGCCTGGCCACCAACCTGGTCCAGGCCGCGACCGCATACCTCAATTCCGACCAGGGGCTCGGCGGCATCATCGACAAGATCTTCGGCTGATCATGACGGGTCCGCTCGCTTCCGGTCGCGCCGGCTTCGCGGGCCCGGTCGACGATGTGGTCGGCGTCGAGGTCACCATCGACGGCATGCTGGTCATCGCCGATCGGCTGCACCTGGTGGATTTCCCGGTAGCCCTTGGGATCCGGCCCAATATTCCCCAAGAGGACCTGCGGGACATCGTTTGGGAGCAGGTCACGCGCGACCTCACCGCACAGGGCGTGCTGGACCACAACGGGCAGCCGCACCCCGGGGTCGCCAAGATGGTCGAGACGATCAGCCGGGCGGACCGGACCTTGGAATGCCGGTGGTGGCGCCGCGACCGGGGTGGCGAGGCCGGCGGCCTGATGGTGCGATTTGTGGTGTGCCGCAAGGGCGATACCCATGTGGTCGCGGCCCGCGACGAGGACATGCTGGTGCTGCAACTGGTGGCCCCGCAGATCGGACTCGCCGGAATGGTGACCACCGTGCTGGGATCGGCCGACCCGGCCTCCGTCGAACCGCTGACCGGCGTCGCCAGCGAACTGGCCGAATGCACCACGGCGGCACAGCTCATGCGGCACGGCGTTTCGGCCACGCAGGCGCGCATCTACACCGAGATCGTCAGCGACCCGACCGGCTGGGTCGAGATCATCGCGACCCAGCGCCATCCCGGCGGCACCACCACCCACACCTCGGCTGCCGCAGGCGTTCTCGACTCCAAGCACGGCCGGCTGGTGTCGCTGCCCCGCCGCGTCGGCGGCGAGTTGTACGGCAGCTTCCTTCCCGGCACCCAGCAGAATCTGCAGCGTGCCCTGGACAGCCTGCTGGAGCTGCTACCCGCCGGCTCCTGGTTGGATCACGCCCAAGCCTCCGCCTGAGGCTGCCTACTTCCGATACGAGAAAGGGACCCGACAGTGGAACTGCCCGGGAACGATTACGACAGCGACGATCTCAGCGCGCTGGACTTCTCCGGCGGCGGCACCGACGTCGAGGAGTCGTCTCTGGACGCGCTGGGCGACTATGCGCCGCCGGCCGAGGTCGAGGACGCCGCGACAGAGCTCGACGCCCTGCAAGGACTGACCGAGCAGGACGAGGACGAAGAGTTGGCGCTGTTCACGGTGACCAACCCGCAGGGGTCGGTCTCGGTGACAGCGCTGATGGACGGCAGAGTCCAGAACATCACCGTCACCGACAAGGCATCCAGCATGTCCGAGCCGGCGCTTGCGGAGGAGATCTTCGTCATCGCCGATCTGGCCCGGCAGAAGGCGCGGGCCGCTCAGCACACCTTCATGGTCGAGAGCATGAGCGAAATCGCCGGCGACAACCCCCAGCAGAGCGCGCTGCTGCACGAGTTCGTGGAAAGCACCCTGCACCTGCCCACACCGGAAGAGGCGGCCGCCCGCGAGGCGGAGGTGTTCGCAACCCGGTACGAGGTGGACTACACGGCCCGCTACAACGGTGATAAATGACTGATCGCCTGGCCGGTCTGTTCGACAGTGCCGTCGGCATGCTGCCGCTGTCGGAGGCACGGTCACTCGACCTGTTCACCGAGATCACCAATTACGACGAAGCGGCATGCGACGCCTGGGTCGGGCGGATCCGCTGCGGCGACACCGACCGGGTGACGCTCTTCCGAGCCTGGTACTCGCGCCGCAACTTCGGACAACTCTCCGGCGCCGCCCAGATCTCGATGAGCACCCTGAACGCGCGGGTCCCCATCGGGGGAATCTACGGCGACATCACCTACCCGATCACCTCCCCGCTGGCGGTGACCATGGGCTTCGCGTCCTCGGAAGCGGCACAAGGCAATTACGCCGATGCGCTGGAAGCGATGGACGCCAGCGCGGTGTCGGGCTCCGAGCATCTGGTCTCCTGGCTCAAAGCGGTCATCTACGGCGCCGCCGAACGGTGGACCGACGTGATCGACGAGGTCAAGGGCGCCGGGAAATGGCCGGATAAATTCCTCACCGGCGCGGCCGGCGTCGCACACGGCGTCGCCGCCGCTAACCTCGGGCTGTTCACCGAAGCCGAGCGCCGGCTCACCGAAGCCAACGACTCACCGGCCGGCGAAGCATGCGCGCGGGCTATCGCCTGGTTCCTGGCGATGGCCCGGCGCAGCCAGGGCAACGAGGAAGCCGCCGTCGCGCTGCTGGAATGGCTGCAGACCACGCACCCGGAGCCGAAAGTGTCTGCCGCACTGAAGGATCCGTCGTACCGGCTGAAGACGACGACGGCCGAGCAGATCGCCTCCCGGTCGGATCCGTGGGATCCGGGCAGCGTGGTGACCGACAACTCCGCGCGCGACCGGCTCTTGGAGGAGGCTCAGGCCGAGCTGGAGCGCCAGATCGGGCTCAGCCGGGTCAAGACGCAGATCGAGCGCTACCGGGCCGCCACCCTGATGGCACGTGTCCGCGCCGCCAAGGGCATGAAGGTGGCCCAGCCCAGCAAGCACATGATCTTCACCGGCCCGCCCGGCACCGGCAAGACGACGATCGCTCGCGTCGTGGCCAACATCCTGGCCGGGTTGGGCGTCATCGCCGAGCCGAAGCTGGTCGAGACCTCCCGCAAGGACTTCGTCGCCGAGTACGAGGGCCAGTCGGCGGTCAAGACCGCCAAGACCATCGACCACGCCCTGGGCGGCGTGCTGTTCATCGACGAGGCGTACGCGCTGGTGCAGGAACGGGATGGGCGCACCGACCCGTTCGGGCAAGAGGCGATGGACACGCTGCTGGCCCGGATGGAGAACGACCGCGACCGGCTGGTGGTGATCATCGCCGGCTACAGCAACGACATCGACCGCCTGCTGGAGACCAACGAGGGTCTGCGCTCGCGCTTCGCCACCCGTATCGAGTTCGACACCTACAGCCCCGAGGAAATCCTCGAAATCGCCAGAGTGATTGCCGCGGCCAATGATTCGACGCTGAGCCCGGAGGCCGCCGACGAGCTGCTCGGTGCGGCCAAGATGCTGCACGAGCGCACGCTGCGCGGCCGCCCGGCCCTCGACATCGCCGGGAACGGCCGCTACGCGCGGCAATTGGTCGAAGCCGCCGAGCAGAGCAGAGATATGCGATTGGCTCAGGGTCTCGACATCGAGGCTCTCGACGTGGACCGTCTACAGGAGATCAACGGCACGGACATGGCCGAGGCGATCGCCTCGGTTCATGCACACCTCAACATGAGAGAGTGACACATGGGGCTTCGCCTGACCACCAAGGTTCAGGTCAGCGGCTGGCGCTTCCTGCTTCGCCGAGTCGAGCATGCCATCGTGCGGCGAGACACCCGCATGTTCGACGATCCCCTGCAGTTCTACAGCCGCTCGGTGTGGCTCGGCGTGGTCATCGCCGTCATCATCCTGGCGGGTGCGGGACTGCTCGCCTTCTTCAAGCCCCAGGGCAAACTCGGCGGCACCACCCTGCTCACCGATCGGGCGACCAACGAGTTGTACGTGATCATCTCGAATCAACTGCATCCCGTCTACAACCTGACCTCCGCACGGCTGGTGCTGGGCGCCCCGTCGAACCCGGCGACGGTGAAGTCCTCGGAGTTGAGCAAGCTGCCGCTGGGTCAGACTCTCGGAATACCCGGGGCGCCGTACGCCACTCCGGTATCCGGTGGCAGCACCTCGGTCTGGACGTTGTGCGACACCGTCGCCCGCGCGGACACCGCATCGCCGGCGATACAGACCTCGGTGATCGCGATGCCGCTGCAGATCGATTCCTCGATCGACCCGGTCGATTCCAACGAAGCCATGCTGGCCAGCTATCAGGGCCAGGAGTGGATTGTCACCGAAAAAGGGCGCCACTCAATCGATCTCACTGACCGGGCGCTGACCTCGGCGATGGGCATACCGGTCACGGCCAAGGCGGTTCCCATCTCCGAGGGGCTGTTCAATGCACTGCCCAGCCAAGGGAACTGGGAGCTGCCGCCGATACCGTTCGCGGGCGCACCGAACAGCCTCGGTCTGCCGGACGACCTGGTGATCGGCTCGGTCTTCCAGATCCACACCGAGAAGGGTCCGCAGTATTACGTGGTGCTGCCCGACGGCATCGCCATGGTGAACTCGACCACCGCAGCGGCCCTGCGCGCCACCCAATCTCACGGTCTGGTCGCGCCTCCCGCGGTGGTGCCGAGCGTCGTCGTGCGCATACCGGAACGGGTGTACCCCTCTCCGCTTCCCAACGAGCAGCTGAAGATTCTGACCCGGCCGGACGAACCGACGCTGTGCTGGAGCTGGGACAGAGCGGCCGGTGACCAGGCGCCCAAGACCACCGTGCTGTCCGGGCGCCACCTCCCTATCCCGGCGGCCCAGATGAGCAACGGGATCAAGCAGATTCAGGGCACCGCGACGATATACATCGACGGCGGCAAGTTCGTGCAGCTACAGTCCCCGGATCCGAGGTACGGCGAGTCGATGTACTACATCGACCCCGAGGGCGTGCGCTACGGGGTGCCCAACGCCGACTCCGCGAAGGCGCTGGGTCTGAGCGCGCCGAAAACCGCGCCGTGGGAGATCATTCGGCTGCTCGTCGACGGGCCGGTGCTTTCCAAAGAGGCGGCGATGCTCGAGCACGAGACGCTGCCCGCCGACCCGACCCCCCGAAAAGTTCCGGGTGGCACCCCCGGAGCACCTCAGTGATGGCGGAAAGATCATGACGACCAAGAAGTTCACCCCGACGATCACCCGCGGCCCCCGGCTGACCCCGGGCGAGATAAGCCTCACCCCGCCCGACGATCTCGGCATCGACATTCCGGCGTCCGGCGTCCAGAAGGCGCTTCCCTACGTGATGGGCGGGGCGATGGTCGGCATGATCGCGATCATGTTCGCCGGCGGCACCAAACAGCTGTCGCCCTACATGCTGATGATGCCGCTGATGATGGTCGTCATGATGGTCGGCGGCATGGCCGGCGGCACCGGCGGCGGCGGCAAGAAGGTTCCGGAGATCAACGCCGACCGCAAGGAATACCTGCGGTACCTGGCCGGGCTGCGGAGCCGGGTGACCTCCTCGGCGACCTCGCAGGTGGCCTTCTTCAGTTACCACGCACCGCATCCCGACGATCTGCTGTCGATCGTCGGCACCCAGCGGCAGTGGTCCCGTCCGGCGAACAGCGACTTCTACGCGGCCACCCGTATCGGCATCGGTGACCAACCGGCGGTAGACCGACTGTTGAAGCCCGCCGTCGGCGGCGAGCTGGCCGCCTCGACCGCGGCGCCCCAGCCGTATCTGGAGCCGGTCAGCCACATGTGGGTCGTCAAGTTCCTGCGCACCCACGGCCTCATCCACGACTGCCCGAAACTGCTTCAGCTGCGCACCTTCCCGACGATCGCCCTCGGTGGCCACCGGCCGAACGCGGACCGGATGCTGGCCGCGATGATCTGCCACCTGGCGGTGTTCCACCCGCCGGACCTGCTGCAGATCCGGGTGCTCACCGAGGATCCCGATGACCCCGAATGGTCCTGGCTGAAATGGCTTCCGCACGTGCAGCACCAGACCGAGACCGACGCCGCCGGCCCGGTCCGGATGATCTACACCCGGCCGGACGGACTGGCCGATCTGGCCGCCCGCGGGCCGCACGCACCGGACACCCTGCCCACCGGCCCCTACGTCGTCGTCGTCGACCTGACCGGGGGCAAGGCGGGGTTCCCGCCGGACGGGCGGGCCGGCGTCACGGTGCTCACCCTGGGCAACCACCGCGGTTCGGCCTACCGCATCCGTGCCAACGAGGACGGGTCCGCCGAAGACCGGTTGCCCGGCCAGCAGTTCCGGTTGGTGACCTCGACCGCCGACAGCATGTCGCCGCTGGAAGCCACCCGGGTGGCCCGCAAACTGGCCGGCTGGTCGATCACCGGGACCATTCTCGACAAGACGCAGCGGGTGCAGAAGAAGGTCGCCACCGAGTGGCATCAAATGGTCGGCGCCAAGAGCGTCGAGGAGATCGTCCCGAGCCGCTGGCGGATGTACACCGACACCGACCGGGACCGGCTCAAGATCCCGTTCGGTCATGAACTCAAGACCGGCAACATCATGTACCTCGACATCAAGGAGGGTGCCGAGTTCGGCGCCGGACCGCACGGCATGCTGATCGGCACGACGGGTTCGGGTAAGTCGGAGTTCCTGCGCACTCTGATCCTGTCGCTGGTCGCGATGACCCACCCGGATCAGGTCAACCTGCTGCTCACCGACTTCAAGGGTGGCTCGACTTTTCTGGGCATGGAGAAGCTTCCGCACACCGCGGCAGTCGTCACCAACATGGCCGAGGAGGCCGAGTTGGTCAGCCGGATGGGTGAAGTGCTGACCGGTGAGCTCGACCGGCGCCAGAACATCCTGCGGCAGGCGGGCATGCAGGTCGGCGCGGCCGGCGCCCTGTCCGGTGTCGCCGAATACGAGAAGTACCGCGAGCGTGGTGCCGACTTGGCGCCACTGCCAACGCTTTTCGTGGTTGTCGACGAGTTCGCCGAGCTGTTGCAGAGCCACCCGGACTTCATCGGGCTGTTCGACCGGATCTGCCGCGTGGGCCGGTCGTTGCGGGTGCACCTGCTGCTGGCCACCCAGTCGCTGCAAACCGGCGGGGCCCGCATCGACAAGCTCGAACCGAACCTCACCTACCGGATCGCGTTGCGTACCACCAGTTCTCACGAATCCAAAGCCGTCATCGGCACTCCGGAGGCGCAGTACATCACCAACAAGGAGAGCGGCGTCGGGTTCCTGCGGGTCGGCATGGAGGACCCGGTGAAATTCAGCACCTTCTACATCGGTGGTCCGTACATCCCGCCGGTGAGCGTCGAGACCAACGGTGACGGCAGCAAGCGCAGCGCTCAGGCCCTCAAGCAGTCCGTCAAAATCCACCAGTTCACCGCGGCTCCGGTGATCGAGGAGGTGCTCACACCATGACCGACACCGAGGTACGCGCCTTGCGCGAGGTGGTGCTCGACCAACTCGGCACCGGCGAATCGCGGGCCTACAAGATGTGGCTGCCGCCGCTGTCGGACCCGACGCCGCTCAACGAGCTCGTGGCCCGGGACCGGCGACAACCGCTGCGGTTCCCGCTCGGGATCATGGACGAGCCGCGCCGGCATCTCCAGGACGTGTGGGGCGTCGACGTTTCCGGAGCCGGCGGCAACATCGCCATCGGCGGCGCCCCCCAGACCGGCAAGTCGACGCTGCTGCAGACACTGATCATGTCGGCGGCAGCCACTCATTCACCGCGCAACGTGCAGTTCTACTGCATCGACCTTGGTGGCGGCGGCCTGATCTATCTGGAGAATCTGCCGCACGTCGGCGGCATCGCCAACCGCTCCGAGCCTGACAAGGTCCAGCGCGTGGTTGCCGAGATGCAGACCGTGATGCGGCAACGAGAGCAGATGTTCAAAGAGCACCGGGTGGGCTCGATGGCGATGTACCGGCAGCTGCGCGACGACCCGAACCAGCCCGTCGCGGCGGATCCCTACGGCGACGTGTTCCTGGTCATCGACGGGTGGCCCGGTTTCGTCAGTGAGTTCAGCGAACTCGAGGGCGCGGTGCAGGACCTGGCCGCGCAGGGTCTGGCCTTCGGGGTGCACGTCATCATCTCGACGCCGCGCTGGACGGAGCTGAAGTCACGCATCCGCGACTACCTGGGCACCAAGATCGAGTTCAGGCTCGGCGACGTCAACGAAACCCAGATCGACCGGATCACCCGGGAGATCCCCGCGAACCGCCCCGGCCGGGCGGTCTCGATGGAGAAGCACCACCTGATGATCGGCGTGCCCCGCTTCGACGGCGTGCACAGCACCGAAAACCTGGTGGAAGCGATCACCGCGGGGGTCAACACCATCGCGTCTCAGACCACCGAGAAAGCCCCGCCGGTGCGGGTGCTGCCCGAGCGCATCCATCTCTACGAACTCGACCCGAACCCGCCGGGGCCCGACTCGGACTACCGCACGCGCTGGGAGATCCCGATCGGGCTGCGCGAGACGGACCTGACGCCGGCCTACAGTCACATGCACTCCAACCCGCACCTGCTGATCTTCGGGGCGGCCAAGTCCGGCAAGACCACCATCGCGCACGCCGTCGCGCGCGCCATCTGCGCCCGCAACAGTCCTCAACAGGTCCGGTTCATGCTCGCCGACTACCGCTCGGGCCTGCTGGACGCGGTGCCGCAGAGCCACCTGCTGCAGGCGGGCGCGATCAACCGCAACAGCCAGAGCCTGGACGAGGCCGTTCAGGCGCTGGCCGTCAACCTGAAAAAGCGGCTTCCTCCGCCCGATCTGACGACCGCGCAATTGCGCTCGCGTTCGTGGTGGAGCGGTTTTGACATCGTGTTATTGGTGGACGACTGGCACATGATCGTCGGTGCGGCCAGCGGTATGCCCCCGATGGCACCACTGGCGCCCTTATTGCCGGCCGCCGCGGATATCGGATTGCACATCATTGTCACCTGTCAGATGAGCCAGGCGTACAAGGCCACGATGGACAAGTTCGTCGGCGCGGCGTTCGGGTCCGGGGCGCCGACGATGTTCCTTTCCGGAGAGAAGCAGGAGTTCCCCTCCAGCGAGTTCAAGGTGAAGCGTCGGCCTCCTGGCCAGGCATTTCTCGTGTCTCCCGACGGGAAGGAGGTCATCCAGGCGCCCTACATCGAGCCGCCTGACGAGCTCCAAGAATAAGTGCACGGACCACCCCCAACCCCCGGTTAGGATTATTACAACGCAAGTTCGGGAGCCAGTACGGGAGCTGAGGAATCAAGCCCCAGGGGGACGCTGAGCCACCGGCTCTATTCCGGCTATAAACGGCGAAGTTTGGGTCCGGAAGACAAATGCATCGGGCATAACTGAACAAATGGAATTTGCGTTTACCGCACCGGTGTAAACGCCGAACAGGAACCAGAGGGGAGTTGATCACATGCTTTGGCACGCCATGCCTCCGGAGCTGAATACCGCACGGCTGATGGCTGGAGCAGGTCCGGCTCCCATGCTGGCCGCCGCCATGGGATGGCAGGCGCTGTCCGCGGCCCTGGACGCTCAGGCCGTCGAGTTGACCGCGCGCCTGAACTCCCTCGGCGAGGCCTGGACCGGCGGCAGCAGCGACAAGGCGATCTCCAACGCACAGCAGATGATCCCGTGGCTGCAGATGGCGTCGACGCAGGCGAAGACCCGGGGTATGCAGGCGACCGCGCAAGCCGCCTCCTACACCCAGGCGATGGCGACCACGCCGTCACTGCCGGAGATCGCGATGAACCACATCACCACCGCGGTGCTGACGGCCACCAACTTCTTCGGCATCAACACGATTCCGATCGCGCTGAACGAGATCGACTACTTCGTCCGCATGTGGATGCAGGCCGCCCTCGCGATGGACATCTACCAGGCCGAGACGCTGGCCAACACGATGTTCGACAAGCTCGAGCCGATGGCGTCCATCCTCGACCCGGGCATGAGCCAGGGCATGACCTCTACGCAGGTGCTGGCGATGCCGAGCAGCCTCACCTCGAGCCAGCTGCAGGCGACAGCGGGACAGGTCGCGGAACTGAGCGGCCCCATGCAGCAGCTCGCCCAGCCCGCGCAGCAGATGACCTCGATGTTCAGCCAGATGGGCAGCAGTTCAGGTGGCACCGGACCCGGACTCGGCGACGACGGGGCTCAGATGGGCCTGCTGGGCGCCAGCCCGCTGTCCAACCACCCGCTCGCGGGCGGTTCGGGTGCCAGCGTGGGAGCCGGACTGCTACGCGGCGACGCACTACCCGGTGCCGGCGGCACGCTGGCCCGCACGCCGCTGATGACCGGCCTGATCGACAAGCCCGTCGGTCCCGCGATGATGCCGGCGGCAGCCGCCGGCGAGACGGCAACCAGCGGCGCCGCCCCGGTGGGCGCCGGCGCCATGGGCCAGGGCGCAGGCAGCGGCGGCAGTTCCCGACCGGGCCTGGCGGCGCCGGCACCGGTCGCCCAGGACCGCGACGAACAAGAAGAAGAGCTGTGGGACGACGAGGACGACTGGTGACAAGCCCACAGCCACAACAGACTTCCCGGCCAACCGGGCCGGAAGACTTGCCAACCACGGCGAGGAATGGAAAGAGAGAAAGTAGTCCAGCATGGCAGAGATGAAGACTGATGCCGCTGCCCTCGCGCAAGAGGCAGGTAACTTCGAGCGAATTTCCAGCGACCTGAAGACTCAGATCGACCAGATCGAGTCCACCGCGGGTTCGCTTCAGGGTCAGTGGCGCGGCGTCGCCGGCCAGGCCGCCCAGGCCGCCGTCGTGCGCTTCCAGGAAGCCGCCAACAAGCAGAAGGCTGAGCTCGACGAGATCTCGACCAACATCCGTCAGGCCGGCGTTCAGTACCAGCGTGCCGACGAGGAGCAGCAGCAGGCGCTGTCCTCGCAAATGGGCTTCTGAAATAAATCCCCCCAAATACCACTAGAAAACGGAGCAAAGACATGACAGAACAGCAGTGGAATTTCGCGGGCATTGAGGCCGCGGCCAGCACCATCCAGGGAAACGTCTCCAGCATTCACTCCCTGCTCGACGAGGGTAAGCAGTCGCTGACCAAGCTCGCGGCGGCGTGGGGCGGTAGCGGTTCGGAGTCCTACCAGGCCGTTCAGCAGAAGTGGGACGGCACCGCCCAGGAGCTCAACAACTCCTTGCAGAACCTGGCCCGGACGATCAGCGAGGCCAGCCAGGCCATGCAGTCGACCGAGGGCAGCGTGACCGGATTGTTCGCATAAGAAGCGTCTCTATACGCGTAGAATCTCGAAGCACGAGATTGGGCGAGTTCAACCCATCTGGGGGATCTCGCCCCTTCTCGTGCTTCCCTCATTTGGCGAGCTTCTGAGAGGTTCTCATGCCGGCCGACTATGACAAGCTCTTTCGGCCGGCCGAGAATTCCGATTCGCCGGACGACGACGCCGGCCAAAGTTTCTTTGACCCGAATGCGTCGTTCGCCTCTCCACCTATCGGCAACGGCGAACCGGCCGGCAACGGCGACGCCGCTCCTGAGATCGACTGGTCACATCCGATTTCGCCGCCGCCACCACCTGTCGTGCCGCCGCCGGCCCCTCCCCCGCCGCCTCCGATGCCTCCGATGCCGATCGGCGGGCCACCTCCCCCGCCGCCGGAGCCGCCGCGGGTCGAGTCCGAACCTCCGCCGGCAGCGGCCGCTGCCGCGGGCGGGCCCGCTGGTGCGGGCCCCAAGTCTCCGCTGCCACCGATGCCGATCGGCGGTCCACCGCCGCCACCGCCGCCGGCACTTCCGGAGTTCACCCCGGAGCCGCCGCCGGTCGCGCCCGAGATAGTGGTCGCGCCCGAGGTTGCGGCCGAGCCCGAGGTAGTGACTGAATCTGCAGCACCGGCCGAGCCCGAGGTAGTGGCCGAGCCCGAAGCCGCTGCCCCCGAACCGGCGCCTCAACCGCCCCGACCACCCATGCCCATCGGCGGCCCACCCCCGACCCCGCCGCGACCACCCGAGGCTCCACCGAGGCCGCCCGAACCCGAGCAGGCCGCACCGCCGCCGCCCCGGCCACCCATGCCCATCGGCGGCTCTCCGCCGGCCCCGTCGCAACCTCCCCAGCCTCCGCCTCCGCCGCCCGTTGCACGCGATCACTCGCCGGGCCCGATGCCCGTCAACGGACCGCCGCGGCAAGCGCCCCCAGCTCCGCCCGACGCCGGCCGCCGAGTACGGCTGGGCGGACCCCCGCCGCAACCGCCGCAACCGCCGGCAGCGCCACCGGCCCAGCCGGCCCGGCCGCAGTCCGAGGCCGCATCCGATTCCCCGCCTCCGCGTCGTCGCCACCGCTACCTACCGGACCCGGATTCCGGCGAAGCCGATCCGCAAGCGGGCACGTACTTCCGGGTCCCGATGCCACCGTCGCCCGCTCCATCGCAGGGGCCTACCGCGACGACACCGCCACCTCGACCCCAGGGCGGCAAGCGACGCGCCCCGTCGGGTCCGATTCCGGTGCGGCCCCGGCCGGCGCCCCCGTCGATGGAACCGCCGCCGGCCCCGGCCCCGGTTCGGCACCCGGCCCCGGCGCCCGAGCAGATGGCACCGCCCCCGGTGCCCGAGCAGATGGCGCCGCCCCCGGCGCCCGAGTCCCGGCCGGCCCCGCCGCCCAAGCCCACCAAACACATCCCACAGCGGGGATGGCGCGGCGCCCTCTACAAGCTCACCCGCATCAATGCGGGCCTGTCCCGCGACGAGAAGTACGACCTCGAGTTACGCGCCCGGGTCCGCCGCAAGCCCCGCGGCTCGTATCAGATCGGCATGCTCGGTCTCAAAGGCGGCGTCGGCAAGACCACGACGACGGTGACGCTGGGCACCATGCTGGCCCAGGTGCGCGGCGACCGGATCCTGGTGCTCGACGCCGATCCCGGCTGCGGCAACCTCGCCGAGCGCGCGGGGCGCACATCGCCGTCGTCCATCGCCGACCTGGTCGCCGACCGGAATCTTTCGCACTACAACGACGTCCGGGCACACACCAGCGTCAACGCCGACAATCTCGAGATCCTGCCGACCGCCGAGTACACCACCGCCCAGCGCGGACTCAGCGGAGACGACCTGCGGTTCGCGGTCGACACGGTTTCGAAGTTCTACAACCTGGTGCTGGCCGATTGCGGGCCCGGCTTGTTCGACCCGGTGACGCGCGGCGTTCTGGAGACGGCATCGGCGATCGTCATCGTGACCAACGTGTCGCTGGACAGCGCGCGGCAAGCCGAGAGCGCGCTGGAATGGCTGCGTCACAACGGCTACCAGGATCTGCTGAGCCGGGTCGCGGTGGTCATCAATCATGTCGCCGTTGGGGAAACCAACGTCGCGGAGAAGCAGTTGGTGAGACAGTTCCAGCAGCTGATCCAACCGAACCGGGTTGTGCTGCTGCCGTGGGACAAGCACATCGCGGAGGGTACTGAGATTCAGCTCGACCGGCTCGACCCCGTCTACAAGCGGCGGGTGCTCGAACTGGCCGCGGCGCTGTCCGATGATTTCGAAAGGGCTGGACGACGTTGAGCGCACCTGCTGTAGCTGCCGGCTCCACCGCCGCGGGGGCCGCCCCCGCCCGACCCGCCACCACGCGGGTGACGATCCTGACCGGCAAGCGGATGACCGACCTGGTGCTGCCGGCGGCCACGCCGATGGGCATCTATATCGACGAAACCGTCTCGGTGCTCGCCGATCTGCTGGAGGACACCCCAGCCGACGTGCTGGCCGGATTCGACTTCAACGCGCAGGGGGTGTGGACTTTCGCCCGCCCCGGCTCGCCGCCGCTGAAACTCGACCAGTCACTTGATGAAGCCGGTGTGGTCGACGGCTCGCTGTTGACCCTGGTATCGGCGAGCCGGACGGAGCGATACCGGCCGCTGGTCGAAGACGTCATCGACGCGATCGCGGTGCTCGACGAATCCCCGGAATTCGACCGGTCGGCGGTCGATCGCTTCATCGCGGTCGCGATCCCGATCCTGGCGCTGCCCATCACCGCCATCGCGATGCGGGCCTGGTGGGTTACCGGACGTCACTGGTACTGGCCGGTGGCCATGGCGGTGCTGGGGATCGCGGTACTCGTTGCCTCATTTGTGGCGAAGCGGTTCTACCAGCGAGCCGAACTCTCCGAATGCCTGCTGATCGCGGCGTATCCGCTGCTGGCGGCCGCCGCCGCGATCGCCGTTCCGCTGCCGCGGGGAACCACGTCACTCGGCGCCCCCCAACTCGCGGCGGCGGCGACAGTGGTGCTGTTCCTGACGCTGGCGATCCGCGGCGGTCCGCGGCACCGCCACGAGGTGGCTTCGTTCGTCGTCATCGCGATGATCGCGGTGATCGGCGCCGCGGTGGCCACCGGCTACGGCTACCAGCACTGGGTGCCGGCGGGGGCCATCGCGTTCGGGTTGTTCGTCATCACCACGGCCGCCAAGTTGACGGTCGCCGTGGCCCGCATCGCCCTGCCACCGATCCCGGTTCCGGGCGAGACCGTCGACAACGAGGAACTGCTCGATCCGGTGACCGCCGACGCCGCAAACAACAGCGACACCAACGACGAGACGCCGACCTGGCAGGCCATCATCGCCTCGGTACCGGCCTCGGCCGCGCGGCTGACCGAGCGCAGCAAGCTGGCCAAGCAACTGCTGGTCGGCTACGTGACCGCGGGGGCGGTGATCCTGGCCGCCGGCGCGATCGCGGTGGTGGTTCACGGCCACTTCTTCGTCCACAGCCTGGTCGTCGCCGGATTGCTGACCGTGCTGTGCGGGTTCCGGTCGCGGCTCTACGTCGACCGCTGGTGCGCCTGGGCGTTGCTGGCGGCGACGGTCGCGATTCCGACAGGTCTGACCGCCCGGCTCAGCCTCTGGTATCCGAACTGGGCGTGGCTGATCCTGACCGGCTACCTGGTCCTGGTGCTGCTGGCGCTGACCATCGTCAGCGCGATGGCCCCGATCCGCCGACTGTCACCGGTGATGAAGCGAATCTCGGAGTTGATCGACGGTGCGGTGGTCGCCTCGATTATTCCGTTGCTGCTGTGGATCACCGGTGTCTACGACATGGTCCGCAACCTGCGGTTCTAGACCGGGGCCGCGACCGAACCCGCCGCAGGGGTGCCGCCGCCCGCGCTTGCAACCGGAGCGCTGACCAGCGTGGCGCTGCCCGCTGCGGCGCCGTCCGCCGATTCAGCGTCGGCGCCGTCCTTGCCGTCATCATCCTTGTTCTCGTCGTCGGCGGGCTTGGTGTCACTGGCGAGCTGAGCCGAGCTGCCGCCTTGACCCGCCTGCGATGCGGCCTGCTGGATGCTCTGACCGACCTGCTGACCCATCGGAGCCATCTGCTGCGCCATCGGCGCCAGTTGGACCAGCTGCGGAATGGTCGCGGCGACCTGCGGGGACAGCGCTGCGGCCTGCGCACCGATCTGCGACGCCGCACCGCCGGCAGCCGCGCCCACCGCTTGCTGCGCCGCAGCGGCCGGGCCACCGAGCATCGCGGCGGCCGCACCCACGCCCGCGCCGGCGCCGGCGCCGAGCAGTCCGTTGGACTGAGCCGTCATGGCTCCCATCACGTTGTCGCTCAGCGATTGACCGGCGGCGCCGAACCCGTATTGCGTCAGGGCCTGGCCCAGGGACTGATCGGCCCGGGTGTAGATGTCGGCTGCGGTGCTCATGCTGGTTGCGGTGCGCTTCAGCGAGGCGGTGACGCCGGGCAGGCCGTCGCTGACGAGTGACTCGATGCCCGGCATGGTCTGGCTGATCGCGGCCGACATCGAGTCCGATCCCGGCACGGCCATCGGCGCCGGTGGCGCCGGGAAGACTAGTTCGCCGAGTTTGCTCGCTGCGGCGATCAGGCGGGCGGGATCAACGGCTAGCGGTTCAGCCATCACGGCGTCCCTTCTGTACGTTTCCCATCAGGCAAATTTTACCCGACCTGCCGGAACCCCCCGTGCGGCAATTTGTTTGGGTTTGCCAGGCTCGGTGCCCCAGCAGGCTCAGGGCGTCTCGGTCAGGGCGCTGTCCAGCAGCCCGGCCACGTAGCGCCAGTACAGGAAGTCGACCACGGCGGGGCGTTGCGCCTCCGGGTCCGCCGCGCCGTAGGCCTGGTGCAGCGCCAGATCCCGGCTGTGGGCGGCGTACGCGTGGAAGGCCCGCAGGTGCGCGACCTCGCGGCCGGTGGCCGTACTGGTCATCGGCTTCATCAGGTCGAACCACAGCATGTGCCGCTCGTCATCGGGTGCCTTGGCATCTGCGGGCGCGGGCGGCAGCAGGTCCACCAGGTGCAGATCGTCGGTCTCCTGCAGCTGGGCCTGGGCAGATGGGTCGACCACCTCCAGTCGCGGCCGGCCGACCATCTTGCCGCTCTCCGGGATGTCGTCCTCTTCGAGGATGACCTTGGGCGCACCGACGTCGGTGTTCGCCAGCTGTTTTGCGGTGCCGATCACGGCGCGCAGCTTGAGGTCGTGGAAGGCGGCCCAGGTCTGAATCGCCATCGCCGGATACGTTGCGCTGCAGGCTTTTTCGTCGACGGGGACATTGCGGTCGGCGCTGGCCAGGTGCACCTTCGCGGGCAGCTCGACCCCTTCGGGTATGTAGGCCAGCCCGTAGCTGTTGGCCACCACGATCTCGCCGTCGGTGGTGACGGCGGTGACCCAGAAGAAGCCGTAGTCGTCGTCGCCACCGCTGTCGCGCGCATTCAGGGCGGCGGCGACGCGGCGGGCATACCGCAGCGGGTCCTTCTTGTCACCGCGGGCCGACGCCGCGGCAACCGCGTCGCGAGCGGCACGGGCCGCCGAGACCGGGACCGACGGCAGGGCCGTCACGTCATCACCCGGTGGGGTCTTGTCCTTCTGGTCGTCGTCGCGGCGCTCGGGCGGAGCCGGCCGCGCGGGCGCGGCGGTGCGGGCCGAGGCCGCGCGGGTGGTCGCGGTGGCCGGTGCCCGGCCGGCGGCGCCCAACGGCGCCCGTCCGCCCGCGGCACGCGACCCGGCGCTGGGAGCGGCCGCTGCACCGGCGGAGGGGCCGGCACCCGATGACGCGGCGCCCATTCCCAATCCGGTCGAGGAGCGCGCGCGGCCGCCGCGGGGATGCCGGTCGCCGCTGCCGGCGCCATGGCCGGCGAGGAATCGTCACCGCGATGCGACGGGCCCGAACCGGCCGCCTGACCTGGTTGCGCCGGTGCGTCGACCGCTGCCGCCGGTTTGACGTGCGGGGTGTCGGTACCCGGGGTGGACGGGGTCGACGGCGTACCCGGGTCGGTGGGTAGCGATGGCTGGTCGGGTGAGGGAGGACCGCCCGGGGTGGGCGCCGGAGCGGGCGCGGGCGCCGGGGTCACGCCCGGGGTCGGGTTGGCCGGGCTGGGGGCGGGAGCCGGAGCCGGCGCCGGTTGCGGCGTGACGGGCTTGGCCGGCTTGTCGTCGGGCTTCGGCTTGACCGGCGTGACCGGGCTGACCGGGGTTCCCGGGGTCCCTGGATTCACCGGTGTCACCGGTACGGACGGGTTGAGCGGCGGGACGGGCGTGATGGGGTTGGTCGGGTTGACCGGCGTCCCCGGGGTCACCGGGTTCAGCGGATCGTACGGGTTTGCCGGCACCGGCTCGAACGGCCTGGGGGTCACCGGGGTGACCGGTGTACCGGGGTCCAGCGGGTTGTACGGGTTGGCCGGCACCGGCTCGAACGGCGTCGGCGCCGGGCCGACGGGGGTCGGCGTGCCCGGGGTCGGCACCACCAGCGTGGGCACCTCCGGGGTCGGCGGGGTCACCCGGTTCAGCAGATCCTGCAGCGCATTGTGCGGCGGTTTCCAATTCTTGGATTCCAGCACCTGCTCGGCGGCTTCGGCGATCAGGCTGGCATTGGCCTGTTGGGCCGAGCGGACCAGCGAATTGATCGCGTTCTGCCGCTCCTCGGGCTCCAGCTCGGTGTCATTTTCCAGGATGGTGATTTCCCGGTGCGCGCCGTCGACGTTATTTCCGATTTCCGATTTCGCTTGTGCAATCAAATTGGCGATGTGCTCGTGCCAGGTGATGACGGTGGCCAGATAGTCCTGCAGCGTGCTCATTTCGGTGAGATTCGTGCCGAGTGCGCCATTGGCCGCACTCGCGGCGCCGCCGGACCAGACGCCACCGTGGAAGACCTCGACCTGCTGGTGGCGGGCGGCGTCGATGACGTCGGTGACCTTGTGCAGCATTCCGTTGAAGGCTTGGGCACGGTCGTAGAAGGCGTCCTCATCGGCCTCGGGCCAGCCGCCCTCCAGCATCTGACCGGCATATTCGCCGGTCGGTCGTGGAATGCCCATTGCCTTCTCTCCTCCAACGGCAGCCGGGTCACATCTGCCGGTCAAATACTCTGAATACCAAGCCTAACCGAGGTTAAAGCGTGCTGGCTGCGGCAATTTCGGCCTCGCAGTGTCAGTAAACGGCAGCGCGAATTGACCAATTAGTCCGGCGCGAACGTGCGCGAAATGTCACTGCCGACGGCGTGTCGTTGTACCGACACGCACGTTCGACGAGCTTTTCAGCCGTGGTTGTTGCCGGCGGCCTTGGTCATTGCCTCCAGGGCAGCAGTAAGCTGCTCGCCGGCGGCCGAGTTGTACTGCATCGCCGCCTGCTGCGCGTTCTGCAGGGCCTCGTTGATCCGCGCGCCCACGACCTCGGCGCCCAGTTCCTTGATCAGGCCCTCGTTGATGCGCACGCCGGTCAGCCACTGGTGCCCGTTGATGGTCACCTCGACGGTCTCGGCCTCGTCCTCGCCGCGGAAGTTGCCGTTGTTCATCTGGTTGAGCGTGCCTTCGAGGGCCTGCTGGAACCGTGCTGCCAGGGCCAGTGCCGCGGCGACATGCGGTTCCATGTCCATGTTTGTCACTTCGACTCCTTCATGTCCTGCCGGCGGCGCTGACCGATAACGGCTTCGGTCCACGCCCTGTCCTCGGTGTAGAGCGCCTCGTCATCCTGTTGTGCGCCTTTGGATTTCGATCCGCCGCCGCCCTGGCCATGGCCACCCATCGGCATGCCCATGCCGCCTCCGCCGGCACTGCCGCGACCAGCGGCAGCACCCTGACCGACGCCGCCGAGGTCACCCGCGCCGGCGGGTCGCACCGATTCGCCGGCCTCCATGCCGGCACCGGCCGCCGGCGCCAGCGGCATCGCGGGCATACCGCCGCCGCCTCCGCCACCGCCGAGCGACATCGGTTTCATGCCAGGCTCTTTCCCCAGACTGGCGGCAGCCTCGCGAACGGAGGCCAAGTCGGCGCTGGCACCGGACGGCATGCCTCCCCCGGCACCGCCGCCGGTGGGCGGAATCATCGGGGCCTGCATACCGGAGCCCGAGCCACCGCCGGCCATGGACGCCGCCTGCATCACCTGGGTCGGGATCAGGCCCGGTGTCTGCGCCGGAGGCGGCGGGTCGATCTTGATGGCGGCCGGCGGTTTGGGCGGGTTCACCGCTTCCAGTTGCGCCTTGGTGTTGTACTCGTTGAGCACCTCTTCGGACTTGGACTGGTACTCCGCGTACAGCTTGATGGCCTGGTCCTTGTAGGCCGGATCCTTGGACAGCTCTTCGAGTTTCGTGATGTCGGCCAGAGTCGGATGCGAACGTCGGGCCCACACCTGCAGCTGCGCGATGTACTGCCCCTGCTTGGCCAGCGATGTCGCGAGCTTGGCCATGTGGGTGATCCACTCGCGCTGCTGATCCAGGGATGCCTCGCACGCCGTGGCCGCCTCACCCGTCCAGTTCTCGAAGATCCGGAATCGCTTGGTGTCGCCCTGCAGAGCGAAGCTGAGCTGGTTCCAGCCGTCGGCGAAGGCGGCCAGCGACGCGCCCTGGTCGCCCGCCTCGAGTTTCGTTGCCGCGGCTTTGAGATCGGTGAACCCGTCGTCCCCGGCGCCCGCCACCTGAGCGGTGTCCTGCAGACCGGCCGAGCTGTCGCCGCTTTCGGCACCGGCGGTTTCGCCGGCCACCTCGCCGCCGTCGCTGTTCAGCGCCTGCCCGCCCTCTTCGTCGACGTCGCCGTACGCCTTGGCGGCGTTGCGCAGCGACGTGGCCAGGCGCGCCCGCTCCCGGTGTCCGGCGGTCAGAAAGTCACGCATGTTCTCGGCCGACAGCGCGAGTTGCTGGGCGGCGTTCTTGGCGGCGGTGAGTCCGCACGGAGCCGTGGCCGCATCGTTGGGTGGGGTGGCCATCGGCGCCTCGACCTCGTCGGCCCGCGACAAAATCTCTTGCTGGTCCACCGTGACGGTCTGCGGCTGAGTCATATCGGATCTTCCTCCTTAATGCTCTAACCATTATCGTCGCTAAATTTCGGGCTCCCTGCACCAAAATTGGCGAGACCGGCTACTTCGGCAGCGCCAGCTGGTAACGGCTTTCCTCCGGCGGGGAGACACGACGGATCGGCAACTTGTGGTGGCGCGGCGTGCTGACCATGTTGTGCCGCAGCACGACCTTTTCCACCCCGGCGTGCGGGCCCAGGTACGTCGTCGCGCTCGGCCATGTCACCTTGGCCACCTGACCGACCTGGGCGCCGATCAGCCGGGCGAACTCTTCGAAATGCGTGCCCATCGTGACGTGCGCGCCCGCGGCCGCCGCGCGCACCACGAACTGGGTGAACGTCTGGGCGTCACCCAGGTTGAGGCTGGCGTCGACGTCGTCGAACGGCAGGTAGACCGGACAGCGGTTGACGGTCTCGCCGATCAGCACACCGGCCGATCCGATCGGGATCTGGCAGTGCCGGTCGGCGATCAGGTTCTGTCCGGTCAGGGCGGGCCGCTGCCCGCCGTACAGGCGGGTGAAACCACGCGGGGTCTTCGGCTTGCCCACCGTGGTCAGCAACACCGTGGCCTGGGGCAGCATCCCGGGCCGCACGCGCACCCGGATGACGGTGCGGTCCGCGCGCGCCGACCACCACAGGTCGGGGCCGCCCGGGGCGGTGTAGGCCGCGGTGTAGGAGTCGCGTCCCTTGATCATCGACCACTTCTCTCGCACGAAGCCCTCGAAGCCGATGTCGATGGCGTGGTCGTAGTCGTCGAAGCTGCGCCCGCACACCGCGTCCACGCCGTGACTGGCCAGGTTGTCGGCGATGCGGGTGGCCGAGGCGACCAGGTAGCGGGCCAGACCGGCGACGCCCTCGTCGCGCCGCTGCGCGGACTTGCGGGTCAGTTCCGGGTCGGCGCGCAGCATGATCCAGGTGCGCCGGTGCGCCGGTGCCGGGTCGGCGCCGATCACCTGCTGATAGAGGTTCACCACGTCCGGGCTGGCGGTTCGGCCGACCCGGAAGCCGGCTGAGACGATGTCGGCCTCGAGGTCGGGGCAGTGCACTTCGAGCAGATGTTCCAGCAGCCGGGTGTCCAGCACGTCGTCGGTGTGCGCCTTGCCGTCGACGATCACGGTCGGGGTGAACGGTCGCGGCTTGAGTTCGATGACGGCGATCAGATGGCCGCGGCGCCAGCGCACCGCGACGTGATCGCCGGGCTTCACGGTGGCCCCGACCTCGGGTTCGGACGGGATGTCCGGCGGTTTGCGGCGACGGCGCAGCCACGCGAAAACCGTTGCCACCCAGCCGGTCAGCCGCCGTCCGAAGAAGGTGACGAACGCGACGATGGCCCCCGCCGCCGCCAGCGCGATGCCGGCCCACCAGTACCGGGTCGGCAGGAACCACAGGATTGCCGCCGGCGCCAGCACGGCGAGCACCAGGGTGTGCCCGGTGCTGAATTTCAGCCGGATCGGGTTGGTCATCGACGGCGCCTCAACGCCCGGGCCGCCAGCGAGCCGAAGCCGAGGGCCAGCAGCAGGCCGCCGATCGCCAGCGTCACCACCGTGATCGGTACCCGGTCGGGGGCGGGGGCCATCACCGGCGGTGGCATCCGCCGCACGTCGTACGGAATGGTGGCCCGCCCGGGTGCGATGTCCCACGTCAATGCGGCAAGGGCGTTGACGGCGCCCGAGCCCACCAGATCGTCGACGCCGCCGCCCGGATGGCGCGCGGTGGCCTCGATGCGCTGCACGACTTGCGGGGCCGTCAGTTCGGGAAACCGCTGGCGAACCAGGGCTGCCACCCCCGAGACGTAGGCCGCGGCGAACGACGTCCCGGCGATCGGCACCGGCCCTTCCTTGCCCTGCAGGGCGTTCACCGGGTCCCCGCGGTCACCGAGCGATTCGATGTTCTCGGCGGGCGCCGCCACATCGACCCACGGTCCGTGCATGGAGAAGCTACTGGGGACGCCCGTCTGGCCGATGCCGCCGACGGTGATCACCGCCCCGCCGTACCAGGCGGGCGTGACCACGGTCTGCACCTTGTTCCAGCCTCGGGGATCGCCGGGGTTGGCTGCGTCGGGCAGCGGGTTCTGGGCACAGTCACCACCGGTGTTGCCGGCCGCGGCGACGACCACCGCGTTCTTGACGTTGACGGCGTAGTCGATGGCGGCGCCCAGGCTCGCCTCGTCGATCGGTTTGGTCACCTTGTAGCAGGCGGCCTCGCTGATGTTGATGACGTTGGCGCCGAGGTTGGCGGCGTGCACCACCGCCCGGGCCAGGCTGCGGATCGAACCGGCGGCCGGGGTGGCGTTCGGATCGTTCGGGTTCGGTTGGGTGCCAACGGGTTCGAAGGCTTCGGAGGTCTGGCGCAGCGAGATCAGCCGGACGTCGGGTGCGACGCCGACGTAGCCGTCGGTGGGGGCGGGGCGGCCCCCGATGATGGCCGCGGTGAGGGTGCCGTGGGCATCGCAGTCGGACAGACCGTTGCCGGCCTGGTCGACGAAATCGCCGCCGGGCTCGGCCGGAACACGGGGGGAAGCGTTGACGCCGGTGTCGATCACCGCGACCGTCACGCCGGCGCCGGTGGCGAACTTGTGGGCCTCGGCGACGCCGATGTAGGAGTTGCTCCACGGCGGGT
The DNA here is from genome assembly GCF_031583025.1 of Mycobacterium sp. Z3061. Classification (NCBI taxonomy): domain Bacteria; kingdom Bacillati; phylum Actinomycetota; class Actinomycetes; order Mycobacteriales; family Mycobacteriaceae; genus Mycobacterium; species Mycobacterium pumcae. The sequence continues at coordinate 6,758,478 of NZ_CP134062.1, forward strand.
CGTGGAAGGTCGAATCCGGCAGCACCGTCGGGCCAGAACATTGGACGCGTTGTTCGGTGGGTTGATCTGGACCGGTGACATCCGGCGGCAGGGCTCCGGGATCGATCGGCGGCGGAGTGATTGCGAGTGCCGGCGGCGCCGTTGCGACGGCCAGCGCCACCGCCATCAGCAAGATCCGGTGCACCCCCGAATCACTCCGTTCATTGAGTTCGTGCGGCGTGTCAATCCTGGCAGCAGTTTAGACGTAACGGGTGCGTAAACGGCGCTATTCATGCCGGGTTGTTATCCGGACGGGACGTAGTGCTCCGTAGTACTGGGGGGCGCACAATGCGCCTCGAGCGGTCGGCCACGCGGCTTTCTGGCGTCGCCCTCTGTGTTTGATACCCGTTGGCAACCAAAACATTTGTGTGACAACGGTTTCCGCGACAGCGGTGGACATGCCCGGCCTGCACGCGCAATATCAAGGTGCCGACCGTGACTGAGGCTCGACGATTCTGCGGAGAGGTGCCCATGAGTAACAGGATCTTGGGAGCCGTAATGATCCTCGTCATCGGGCTTGGGATGATGGTCTTCGGCGCCCTTTACGCCTTCGAGACCGTCGTGAAATGCGACGACAAGATCATGCAGCCAGGGGACACCTGCAAGAAGCACAAGCAGCCCACCCGCACCTACGAGGAGCGACGCAACCTCGACCACACGATGGGATGGGTGGTGCTCGGAGTCGGTTCCGTGGTGACCATCGCGGGGATCGGGCTGGGGATCAGGGCCGCCGTGAGCCGTCCCGCGGCGCCGGTATCCATGCCTGCGAGCGGTCCGGGGAGTTACCCGCCGCCCAGCGCGCCACCGCCCTACCCGCCGCAATATCCGCCGCCACCCGGCGGCCAGCCGTACTACCCTCCCCCGCGGTACCCGCCGCCACCACCACCGTGGCCGCAGCAATAAGGCGTCACCTGCGGCCGATGACGTTACACCTGCGGTTACTATTGTAAATACGGTACTTGCTACGATAGGGCCTGATCCCCCCGGTAGAGAGTACGAGGTTAGAAGATGGCCACACCCGTAATCATTGGCGCCGTCCGGACGGCGATCGGCCGCTCCTTCAAGGGCACCCTCGTCAACACCCCGCCCGAGACGCTGATCACCGCGGTGCTGCCCGAGGTGGTGCGCCGCTCGGGGGTGGACCCGTCGGCCATCGACGACATCATCTTCGCCGAATCTCATTACGGCGGCGGTGATCTGGCGCGCTACGCCGCCACCGCCACGGGCCTGGAGCACGTGCCCGGGCAGTCGGTGAACCGGCACTGTGCGGGCAGCCTGACCGCCATCGGCAACGCCGCCGCGCAGATCGGCTCCGGGATGGAGCGGGTGCTGATCGCCGGGGGCGTGCAGTCGCTGTCGATGACGCCGCTGACCAACTGGCGCATCCCCGGTCCCGAGCTGAAGTTCGAGGAGCGGTGGATGCCGCCCACGCACGTCGAGACACCGGACGCCCCCGCCAAGGACATGTCCATCACCGTCGGATGGAACACCGCGCAGTCGGTCGGAATCACCCGCGAGGAGATGGACGCCTGGGCCGCCCGCTCGCACCAGCGCGCCGTCGCCGCGCAGGACGCCGGCAAGTTCGCCGACGAGATCCTGCCGCTGAAGATCACCCAGTTCGACGGGTCGGTCACCGAATTCGCCATCGACGAGCACCCGCGCCGCGACACCACGGTAGAGAAGCTGGCCGGGCTGAAGGTGCTGCACCCGGAGATCGAGGGCTTCTCGATCACCGCCGGCAACAGCAGCGGCACCAACGACGCCGCCGCGGCGGTGGCGTTAGTCGACGCCGACTACGCGGCCGCCGAGGGACTGAACGTCATGGGCAAGGTCCGGGCCTGGGCCGCCGCCGGCGTGGCGCCGCGCGACTGCGGGCTGGGCGCCGTCAAGGTGATCGGCAAGGTGCTGCAGCGCGCCGGGATCTCGGTCGAGGATGTGGCGCTGTGGGAGATCAACGAGGCGTTCGCCTCGGTGCCGATCGCCGCGTGCCGGGAGTACGGCATCGACGAGGAGAAGGTGAACTTCTTCGGCAGCGGCTGCAGCCTCGGGCACCCGATCGCGGCCTCCGGCGCGCGGATGGTGACCACGCTGACCTACGAGCTGATGCGTCGCGGCGGCGGCATCGGGGTTGCGGCGATGTGTGCGGGCGGCGGCCAGGGCGGGGCGGTCGTCGTCGAGGTATAGCCCTACAGCTCGATCGGTACGTGCTTCTCCGCGCAGGCCTCACGCACGGCGGTGATCACATCCTGGGTGCGCAGGGTCTGCAGGTCCTCGACCGTGACCGACCCCTTGGCACTGCGGTGTTGCGCAGCCACGCGTGAATCCCGCAGCCGCTCAGCACGTTCCACGACGTTGCGGGAGAACCGTCCGTTCTGCATGAGGTCGACCCCGTGCGTGCCGTCCGGCGCGCGATACGAACGCAGGGTCGCGCACGCCGCGTTCAGCACCTCGGCCGCGCCCGGTTCGATCACGGTTGCTCTCGGATTGCCGTAACGCACCGCGATTTCCACCAGCTCGTCCGGCGTATACGACTCGAATCGCAGCTTGCGGTTGAACCGTCCGGCCAAACCCGGGTTCACCGTGAGGAATTCGTCGACTTCCTTCTCGTACCCGGCGCCGATGAAGCAGAAGTCGAACCGGTGCACCTCCAGTGCCACCAACAACTGGTTTACCGCTTCCATGCCGATCATGTCCGGTCGCCCGTCCTGGTGTCGCTCCACCAGTGAGTAGAACTCGTCCATGAACAGCACCCGGCCCAGCGAACGGTCAATCAGCTCATTGGTTTTCGGGCCGGACGCGCCTATGTGCTCGCCGCAGAAGTCGGCCCGTTTCACTTCCACGATCTCGGGATGACGGACGATACCCAGGCCCGCGTAGATCTTGCCCAGCGCTTCGGCGGTCGTGGTCTTTCCGGTGCCCGGTGGGCCGACCAACAACATGTGATTGGTTTGGTTGGCCACCGGCAGTCCGGCAGCCAGCCGTAGCGCCCGAACCTCGATCTGGTCCTCCAGTTCGGCGACCGCACGCTTGACCTCGGCCAACCCGACCTGGTTGTCGAGCAGCGCGCGGCCTTCCTGCAACAGTTGGTTGCGCCGCTCCTCGTGTTCGGCGTCGGTGCGCTGCTGCACAGACCGCTGAGTTCTCACATCCCATCTGTCCGTGCGGGTGCCGATGGTCTCCTCATCGGTGATCAGGAGTTGCAGGCTGGTGTCGGCCAGCGCCTGCTGGGCGGAGGCCATCAGCGCGCCGTTGATGGTCGCCCTGGACAGCCACTCGTGCGCCTGCGATTCCTCGCCGAGTTGTCGGTGCGCCATCCCCCGCACATAAGCCAGATCGGCCGCGATCAAGGGGTAGTCGCCGGAATCGATCGCGGTGATCGCGTTCTCGTTTCGGGTTCGGCGCGACGCGGTGGCCGGCGAATGCACCTCGACCCGCTCGGTCCAACCGAGCGCGACACGCGCCTGCCCCAGGTGGGCCGCGGCATGGGCCGCCAGCGCGCACGTTGCCGCCGTGACCGCCGACATGATGATGGCCTGCGGCGGTAGAACCCTTGCCGCTACGGCGACGGCGTCCGGCCACCGTTGGGTCGCGAACATCAGGTAGGCGTCGACGTACTGTTGCCACTGGTGGTTTTCCCAGGTGTCCAACAGGGCGGGATCGCCCAGCAACGCATCGGCTTCGGCATACCGGCCCGCATCGATCAGCGCGCTCGCCAACGCGAGCCCAGCATGCGATGCCTCCGTCACCGAAATCGACAGGTAGGGACCCGCTTTGATGGGGGCCGCCAGGCGCAGTCCGAGCCGGTTGGTCTCCCGGTGCAGTCGGGTGCCGTATTTGTACAGTTGCTGGACGGTCGGCAACGATTCGTCACCCGCGGCGATGCGGCCGAGCCAGGCGTCCGCCATCGACGGATCGATCTCGGTTGCTTCCCGGAATCGTGCCCCGGCCGCCGCGGGATCCCGGTCCAGCAACGCCATGCCCTGGTCGAACCGCTTCCGCGCGGCGGCGGTCACGGTGGCGCCCGTCATGGCGAATCCGCCGCGGTCAGCTCACCGCTGCGAAGGCTTACGGGTTCGGCTGACACGTAACGATTCTCGGCACGGAACAGTTCGACGTCGACGGTGTACACCCTGCCCGCCGCCGCCACCGAGACCGTTGCGGGACCGGTCTGGGTGACCACCACATCCGCCGAGCCGTGGTACGCGACGTCCGGCTTCCCAACGGAGACAACCGTATTGGGGCGGGGCGCGGGAGTTACGGTACCGTCGACGACACTGATCGTGGTCCCGGCCATCGGCTTGGGCAGATCGGTGACGGCGATGTCCGGCATTCGAACGCTGGCCCACCGCTTGGTGTCTCGAGTGTGCACGGTGACCCGCTCGCCCGCTCCGGCCAGCCTTACCACGATGCGCTTGGCCAGCGCATCATCAGCGGCGATGTGTACCCGGCTGAACTCGCCGGGATCGTCGAAGGGCAGCATCATCCTGTTCCCGCCGTCCACCTTGCCCAGCAGGACTCCGGACGGCCCGATGGGGATGACAAGGGGATCGGTCAACCGGCTGTGCCGGATTCCGCGCAGCCGCGGCAACGGGCCGCACAGGTTGGCCGCCAGCGCCGCCGACTGCTCGCCCGGCAGCGTCTGCAACAGCATGGCCGGCGCGGCCGTCGGCGGTTGCGCACTGCGGACGGTGACCGTAGCGGTGATGCTTCCATCGCCGAACAGCGTGATGTTCTGAGTGATTCCGTCGGCGCGGGTCGCCCAGGCCTGCGCCAGGTTCTCGGTGGTGATATCCGGGGGCCGGTACCAGTAGGTGGTCAGCCAGCCGCCTTCCCCCCGCACCGAACCCCAGCGACGATTCAACACATCCAGCGCCGACGCACCCAGCCGACGCTCCAGCTCGACGATGTCGGTGGCGGTTGCGACCTTGGCGCGGATTCCGCGCTGGCGCATCGCTGCGCTGATCCGTTGCGCCGCCGCCAGCGTTGCCGTGCCCACCGAGGCTCTCGGCTGCAGCGCCTCGGCGTTGGCGAGCGCCGCTATACGGACGACGACCCATGTTTCGCGTTGACCAGCGTAGGGCGGGGTCCCGATCAGAGTGTCGTACACCCGGGGGTAGTCACCGGTGGCTCGCCGCCGGGCGCCGGTGCTGACGACGCTGAGCGATGCCACCTGCAAGCCAAGGACCTGCCGTAGTAACGGCATCAAATCGCCTACGTCGAAGGCGTTCTCGGTGTGGGTCGAGGTCGAGCCGGTGAACAGGGTCGGCGTGTGCGCCCTACCCAACAGCTGCACGACGGCAACCGAGATGCCGTCTTGAAAGCGCACTCCCCCGCCGGCCCGGTCGTTGGCCACGGTGTGCGGTTCGGTCAACCCGATCGGACGGCTGCGTCGCAGCCACAGGGTTAGCCACGACCAGGCCGCCTGGCCCCGCCACGGCACGACGGCAAAGGCCAGGCCTATCACCAAACCCGTTGCGGCGCCAGGATATCCGCCGGCCAACCACTCGACCATGGTGATCAGGAAGATGCCGACGATGACGGTCAGCCGGACGCCGTGCGTCATCGTTGCCGCCGCGCCCGCGAGATCAGGGCGGCTGCACCCACACCAGCCATGACGATTGCCGCGAACATCAAGGCGACGTTGCGGGCGCGGTGATCCGGCGGGGGCGGCGGAGCCGCCGGTGTAATGATCCGGCTGTGCGCGGTGGGTGGGAGCCGGTCCCCCGGCGGGACATCGAAAGTCAACGCAGCCACCGGATCGACCACCCCGTAGCCGACCTGGTTGTCGACTCCGCGAGGCGGATTGTGTGCTGTCTGGACGATGCGATTGATGATCTGGTGGGCGGACAACCCCGGATACTTCGCCCGCACCAGAGCCGCGACGCCGCTGACGTAGGCGGCGGAGAAGCTGGTGCCCCAGATCGGCATGTTCTTCTCACCGGGCCGGATCGGGGGGTAGGCGTTGACCGGACCACCGGTTTGCGGCGACAAACCCATGATGCCGACACCAGGCGCGGCCGCGGCCACCCAGGGACCGGCCAAGCTCTTGGAGATCACGGCGCCGGTGTTGTCGACCGCACCCACCGACAGCACGTAGTCAGCGAACCACGACGGCGACGAAACGGTCTTGACCTGATGCCAGTCCCGGGGATCGGAGGTGTTCAGCGGATCGAAAGAAGGGTTCTGGGCGCAGCCGTCCTCACTGTCATTGCCTGCGGCAGCGACGATCACCGCGTCCTTGACCGTGGCCGCGTACCACACCGCCGCGCCGATGGCGGCCTGGTCCAACGGGTCAGCGGCCGGCACGCACGACGTCACGCTGATGTTGATGACTTTGGCGCCCATGTTGGCGGCGTGCACGATGCCGCTGGCCAGTGTTGCGATGGAACCCGCCTTCTTGCGGACCTCCATGTCACCCGGTCCGGGATTAACCGGCTCGTAGGCCCGCGACGACTGGCGGATGGAGATGATCACCGCGTGCGGTGCGACGCCCATGACGCCATCGGGTGACCCCGGCGGTGGGGCGGGCACCTCGGGGATGTCGGCGCTTCCGGCGCCGGGCTCCCCTGGCCCATTGGACGGTTCATCACCAGGCGGCGGCGGAGGTGCCGGCCTGGTTTCGGTGACCGTGACGGGGGTGGGCGGCGGTGGTGGCGCGGGTGGGGGCGGCGCGCCCCCGGGCGGTGGCGGTGCCCCGTCGACCGGGGGCGGTCCGGCCGGTGGCGGAAAGGCAGGAGTGGCGGGCATCGGGGCCGGCATCGGGCTGCCCTGTGGAGCGGCGCCGATCACCGACGCCACGATGGTGCCGTGCGCGTCGCAGTCCATCAGTCCGTCGCCGCCCATGATGTAGTCCCCGCCGGCGACCACCCGCAGCCGCGGGCCCGGATTGATACCGGTGTCGATGATCGCTACCGGCACCCCGTTGCCGGTCGAGTACTGCCACGCCTTGCTGATGTTGAGCATGGTGAAACCCGGCGCGGTGACCGCCACATTGGGATCGGCGACGGTGATGGTCCGGGCGCACATGTTGCTCTGCCGCATCGGTTGGTCGGCGGCCGGCCGGCCGTCCGCGGGTACCCGGGACGGGTCGATCGTCGGTGGCGGAATTGCCTGTGCGATTTCATAATTGGTCGACATGCCGGTGACCAGGACGACCATGAGGATGGCACTCAGTCGTCGGGCGGCTGCGGCTGTCCGCCTCATCGCATCCGCACCCAGGTGAACAGTCCGCCGATCCAGGCGGCCATCGGCAGCGCGGCGATGATGGCCACGATCTCGAGCCACTCCGCGGCCATCCGTACCAGCGGCGTGAACCTGGTGACCGGAACGAGCAACGCCGCCAACAGTCCCGCGCCGGCGAACGCGACCAACAGCATTGCCGCGGCCACCAGCGCCTGGCTTGACGAAGCCGGTTCGTGCACAACGTGTTTGACGACCCCGGCGCAGGTCGCGGCCGCCGCGCCGGACACCAGCGCAACGGCCTGGCGTTTGTCGGCGAAGGCCCGCCCCCGGTTGATGAAGATCACGACGAAGAGCCCGGCGAGCACCGCGGCCGCCGCTGCCCGGTCACGGCCCGGCATCAGGGATGACCACACCGCGGCGGGCAAGGCAGCCGCGGCGCCGACGCAGATTCCGGTCAGCACACGGTTGGCACGTATCGCCGCGGCGGCGATCTGTGCGCCGCGCGGGGTGGTGTCGGGATTCGCGTCCTCGTCGGTGTCGTCGGTGCCATCGCTGACCGGCGCGACCGCATCGGTAGGAAGCCCGGCGCTCCGTCGGAACAAGTCGCGTCCGGTGATCGAGCCGAAGTAGGGCGGCCGGATCCGGGCAACCCAGAGCGCGATCGTCGGGGCCGCTGTCAGGACGAATAGCAGGGCGACCAGGGTGCACATCCCCAGCCACTGGGCGGGCACGGGCCACCACATGCGCACCGCTGCAACGGTTCCGCCCACCACGCACAGCGTCACCACCGTCGCTGCCGCACTGAGGTGGCGTCCCGTTGTCCCGCTGATCCCCCAGGCCAGCACCGCCGCCGTCACCGCGCCGATGAAGACGTGAGCCGATCCCAGGTGTCCCGGTGCGGAGGCGGCCAGTCCCACCGCGAACAGCGGCACGGCCAGCCACCCCAGGGCGTCGATCATGTCGGTACGGTGCGGCCACCACCGCCATACCGCGACGGCGCCTCCGGCAGAAAGCAACCCGAGGCTACTCGTGAGGATGCCGGGTGCCAGCGTCTCCGATGAGATGCGTTGTCGCACCGCAAGTCCCAGTATCGTCACGGCTACGGCCGCAGTGATCGCCAGCGCGGTGTGAGCCGCGGTTCGCACGGTGACCGGTTCGAAAAGCTTCTTGCCTACCCGGGCCAGTCCGGTGGACAGCGACTCGTACTGCGGCTCGAACGACTCGCCGTCAACCGCCGGAACCAGCGCCAGCGTGGCGCCGTCCTCGACGCCGAGCTCGTCGAGGGTCTTGGTCACATCCAGGCGCACCCCGTTGGCTTTGTGCAACTCGTAACCGGCGCCGCCGTCCAGGCCGCCCAGGCCGCGGCGCTTGAGCTCCTCGTTGAGGAGTTCGACGGCGTTGTCGAGGAAGACCTCGATGGGCACGGACGCCGGGTAGACCTGGGAAAGGAGGTGTTCACCGCACACGACGGCGACCGCACACCGGGCGGGGAACGAAACCTTCGCCATTACCGTGGCCTGTCGGCGTCCGGAATGTACTTGTCGGCCAGCGCGGCGGTGATCTCGAAGAGCCGGAGCCGAGATTGCTTTCTCAGTTCGTGGCGGGTGTCGATGATGCCGCCCTTGGCCAGATACGGGTCATAGGGCATGAATTCGACCGTCGCGCCGGATTGCCGGAAGCGTTCGGTGAGGTATTTGAGCGCATCCGGGTCGTACTTGTTGCGGCTGTCGTTGAGGATGACGGTGCTGCGGGACACCAACTCGTGGAAGCCCATTGAGCGAAGCAGGTCGATCGCGCGGGTGACCGGCAGCGAGGTGTCCGCGGTCAAACCTGAGACGAAGACCAGGGCGTCGCAGGCGTCGAGCACTGCCTTCATGACCGGGTGCTCCAGGTCGTCGGAAGTGTCCACCACGATCACGGTGTGGGTGCGGCGCAGCCGTGCGAGCACTCCGGTGAACATGGACGGCACCAGGGGCCGCGGCTGGTCCGATGCGCGGTTGCCGGCCAGCACATCGAGTCCGATGCTGTTCTGTCCCAGATGTTCTCGAATGTCGGCGTAGCCCTGGACGTCCGTGTCGTTCAGAACTGCCGAGTAGTCGCCGGGTGGGGACTCATCGATGCGGCCGGCCAGCGTACCGAACCCCGGGGCGGCATCAATGGCGACGACGTTGTCCGGGCGGCATTCCCGGAACACACCGCCGATGCAGGCGGTCATCGTGGTCTTGCCGACGCCACCTTTCCCCGAGATCACCCCGATCACGTACTGCTTGCGGATATGGCGCCGGATCCGCGACTGCAATTCCCGGTAGTGCCGTTCGGCCGGCGACTCTCCGAGATTGATGGTCTGAAAAGAGATCGCGTACACGAATTTGCGCCAGCCCGACCCGGGTGGCACTTTGCGGGGCGCCACCATGTCGGAAATGCGTAAGGTGCCGGAAACGGATTCCTGGTGCTGGTAACGCCCGGATTGTTCGGCGGCGTTCGGGCCGGCGTTCCATGTATTCGTCACAGCGGGATTGCTAACACTTGGGTGATACCTCTCGACTACACGACTTTGCGGTACGAATGCCAGTCCTGATGAGCGGGCAGGCGCCGCATCATGCGATTGATCGCCGCGGCGATATTGCTGCTGGTCCCAGGGGCGATGATCATCCACGTCTTGCCCCCGGATTCGACATCCTCGGCAACCAGCCGTCCCTCGGGAGTGTCGATGATCGTCACCGCACCCGGTTCGATATGGGTGCGATGGAACCGTCCCGTGTCGACCCCGGACTGCGTGGCGACGATCGACGCCTGCGCCGATCGACGCGGGTCTGCGGCCACCGTCAGCAGTCGCACCTGATCGGCGTCGAGGCGCTGGCCGGCCAGAAATGTCTCCGGCGCCTCCCGCCCGGCTGCGGCGATCCGCATGGCCCCGGCGTCGAGGGTGACGGGCCGCAGCGGCGCCGGGCGGTTTCGGCCGCACAGCCGCTCGATCTGCTCGTTGAGCACGGTGTTCGCCGTTTCCTCGGCCGTGGACGTGCCCGCACCACTGATCCGAATCAGATCCGCGGAGCGCTCCAGGGCGACCCACCACTGCGCGAACCTGGCGAGCAGCACGCGTGCCGGTTCGCTGTCGCCGGGCGTGCGGACATCGACGACCAAACTGACGTCCCGGCGCGACAGGACGGTCAGCCACTCCACCACCGTGGGATCCACGCCGTCGAGTCCGTCGACTACACCGGCATCACGCAATTCACCGGTCACCGGGTGTTGGAGCGCCAACCGTTTGGGCTCCACGCTGGGCAGATGCGGGCGTAGACCCAGCTCGGGAGCGACGGTCTCGATTCCCGTAAGTACTTGCAGGGCCCATAGCCCGTCAACGGTGGTGGTTAACACGGTGTCCCTCAATGCGGGCCAGGGGCGCACGCTGTGCATGCGCCCCGTCGGCCCGCTCGAAGTGGCTAGCTGAACAAGGTGCCCATCTGGGCGTCGGTCGCCTGCGCCATCTCGTCCACGTTGTGGACGGTGTGGGCATGACGGCTGACGGTCTGAATGAGGTCTTCCAGGCCGTGCAACATCTGCTGCTGGGCGTCGAAGAACGCCGTGGCGCCGTGGCCCTGGAAGAAGTCCCCGAGCGCCTGGGTCATGTGCAGGACGTCGGCGTGGATTTCCATCAGTTGTGCGGCCTGGCTGCCGACCTCGCCGGCGAAGCCGATGACGGCGCCGTGGTTGTAGACGATCTGATCTGTCATGTCGATTGGTTTCCTTCAGTAAGTGGTTCGGCGTCTTTCGGTGTGGGACGGCGCGACGGGGCTAAACCGCTTGGCCTCCCCCGCCGAACACACCGTTCAGGTCGTGCGCGGCATCTGCCTCGTGGTTTTCCATCAATGCCGCGGCCCGGCCCAGGCCGTGCGCCAACCGCTGACCGCCCGTCATGATCTGCTGCAGATCGTGGTGGATGTGGCCTGCGGTGTTCAGAGATGTGGAGCCCGCGTCACCCGCCCACCCGGTGGCGCTGATGATGTTTTCGTGACCGCTGAGGTACTGGTTGGCGATGGCCACCGCCTCCTGCAGCCGTGTTTCAATTCGCTGCTGAGTACTGCGCAGCAGTTCCGGAGTGACAACGGTGGCATTTGCCATTATTTACGTCTCCCTCAATTAATTGCGCTCCCCGAGCGTGGGTCTGCGTAAAACTAGACCAGCTTCAGCAGGCTGTCACTTCACCCGATGTCGTTGCTACACAGGCATTAAGCAGGTTGTTTAGTGGACACGACAAACGGCCGCGTGTCAAACGGTATGACACCCGAGTAATGGCAGATACCTATTAGCTGGCGTTATTGCAGAATGAATTCATAATTCAGCGGCGCCGTCTGCCAGGCCGTCACTATCGGCATCCATCAGCCGAAGGTTCCACAGCCCATCGCCGTCGGTGTCGATATATCCAGTGACGCCGTCGGGGCCGGCGCAGAGAACCCTGTCGGCGATCCCGTCAGCGTCGGTGTCGAACAATCGGTCGTCAAGTTGGCCCTGTCCATCGAAGTCGACCAAGGGGCCGCCGGCATGTTCCGCGCCGTCCAGGCCGAACCACCGCAGCTGCCCGTCGCGGTCGACCGCGACCGCCCACGTCCCGGACCCGTCGTCGACGAAATAGCTTTCCGGGGTGCCGTCGTTGTCGACGTCGAGCACAGCGTGGTCGGCCATCCCATCGCCGTCGAGGTCAGCCAGCGCGTCGTCCCGCAGACCGTCACCGTCCAGATCCAGACCGATCGCGTCGAACCTGCCGTCGCCGTCGAGGTCCAGGTCGGGTGGCCGGGTCCAGATCGATGCCGCGCCGTCGTCTCCCAAGCAGTAATCCATGGAAGTTTCGACGGGAACCTGCGGCCTGGGGTTCCCTGTTCATGCCGTGATAGTCGGCGTCAGTGCCGCGCGCAAAATAGCGCGATCGTTGGTCACGATGGTCAGGCTCCGCCGCGCAGCCTGTGCGACGAGGACACGATCGAACGGGTCGTTGTGGTCCCAGTTGAGCCGCCCGGCGAAGATCGCGTCCTCGGCGTCGATCGCGAGGTCCCGCGCCGCCATGTCGCGGACGACGTCGCCCCACGCCGACAACAGAGGATCCCCGTCCAGGCGGCCCAGCCGTGTTCTGATCGCGATTTCCCACGCCGACGCCGCCGATACCAACAGTTCAGTGCGCGGGTCCGCGAGCACCTCAAGGGCATGGGCACCGATTTTGTGCGGCGCGCTGACCAGCCATAACAACACGTGGGTGTCCAGCAGAACGCGCAACCCCGCCATTACGGCGCGGTGCCTTCCCACGCGGCTAGTTCCGCCTCTGGCAGCGGCGCGTTGAAGTCATCCGGCACCGCCAACATCGGCATCTGACCGAACTTCCTCGGCGCCGGGTTCACCGGCGACAGCACTGCGACGGGGCGGCCATGGCTGGTGATGGTGACAGAAGCCCCCGTCTGCTGCACTTCAGCCAGCAGCGCATTCAGCCGGGCCTTGGCTTCGGTACTGGAGACCGACTTCACGGGTTCAGACTAGTCGCACTAGTCCGATTGGTCAGACTTCCGTTGCGCCCACCACGCCAGCAATTCCGCCGTGGCCTCCTCGTTGGACAGCGGCCCGCGGTCGAGGCGCAGCTCCTTGAGGAACCGCCACGCCTCCCCCACCTGCGGGCCGGCCGGAATGTCGAGCAGCCGCATGATCTCGTTGCCGTCCAGGTCCGGGCGCACCCGGTTCAGGTCCTCCTGGGCGGCGAGCTCGGCGATGCGTTCCTCAAGCCGGTCATAGGACGCGCGCAGCCGGGCGGCGCGGCGCTTGTTGCGGGTCGTGCAGTCCGCCCGCACCAGCTTGTGCAACTTCCCCAGCAGTGGGCCCGCGTCGGTGACGTAGCGGCGCACCGCCGAGTCGGTCCACTTGCCTTCGCCGTAACCGTGGAACCGCAGGTGCAGGTAGACCAGCTGGGACACGTCGTCGACCATGTGCTTGGAGTACTTCAGTGCCCGCATCCGCTTGCGCACCATCTTGGCGCCGACCACCTCGTGGTGGTGGAAGCTGACCCCGCCGTTGGGTTCGTGGCGCCGGGTGGCGGGCTTGCCGATGTCGTGCAGCAGCGCGGCCCAGCGCAGCACCAGATCCGGGCCCTCGTCCTCCAGTTCTATGGCCTGGCGCAGCACGGTCAGCGAATGCTGGTAGACGTCCTTGTGCTGGTGGTGTTCGTCGATGGCCATCTGCATGCCGCCGATCTCGGGCAGCACCACTTCACCCATCCCGGTCTGCACCAGCAGGTCGATGCCGGCCACCGGGTGGGCACCGCACAGCAGCTTGTCCAGCTCGACGGCCACCCGTTCCACGCTGATCCGGCCCAGCTGCGGAGCCATCTGCTCGATCGCGGCCAGCACCCGCGGCGCCACCGTGAAACCGAGCTGGGAGACGAACCGCGCCGCGCGCAGCATCCGCAGCGGGTCGTCGCCGAAGGACACCTCCGGGGGCATCGGGGTGTCGAGCACCTTGGCGCGCAGCGCGACCAGGCCGCCGAGGGGATCGAGGAACTCGCCCAGTCCATCGGCCGTGATGCGCACCGCCATCGCGTTGACGGTGAAGTCGCGGCGCACCAGGTCGTCTTCCAGCCGATCGCCGAATTGCACCTCGGGATGGCGTGTCACCTGGTCATAGGTGTCGGCGCGGAACGTGGTGATCTCCAGCCGGTGACCGTCTTTGCCGACTCCGACGGTGCCGAACTCGATGCCGGTGTCCCACAGCGCGTCGGCGAACGGCCGCACGACCTGCTGGATCTGCTCGGGCCGCGCGTTGGTGGTGAAGTCCAGATCCGGGCTCAGCCGGCCCAGCACGGCGTCGCGCACCGACCCGCCGACCAGGTACAGCTCATGGCCGGCGGCGGCGAATGCCGCGCCCAGTTCGCGCAACTGCGGCGCGTACTGGTGCAGTGCGACCGCGGCGGCGGTCAGCAGTTCGGCATCCGGGACGGGTTCGGCCACGTTCGGTGAGCCTAATAGGGATGCCGTGGTGACTCAGCGCACGTCCTGGCAGTTCGAGTGTGCGTCCACTGCTTCCGGTGTGCGCCTGCTGCGCCCAGGAAGCGAAAATCCCGCCGTCACGGCACACTCGATGTGTGTCGCGCAGAGGCGGGCAAACACCTGACCCCCCGCGCCAGGTACTGCTGTGACGCATGCGCCGCAAGCGACTCGCGTGACCAAAGGTGCCCGCCGACGGCGAGTGCATCAGGAACACCGGCCCTTGCCAGCTAATATCGCTTGGGTGTCGGAGGGCGAACAAGCCAAACCTCGTCGACGCCGCGGTCGGCGTCGTGGTCGTGGCGGCGCCCGTCCGGCTGAGAACAATACGGAAAGCCAGCCGGCCGCCGACACGGTACCCACCCCGGCCGCCGCCGCCAAGCGCCGCCCGAGGCCGCGCCGCGACCCCGACCGGATGCGCACGGTGCACGAAACCTCGGCCGGCGGCCTGGTCATCGACGGCATCGACGGTCCCCGCGAAACACAGGTGGCCGCCCTGATCGGACGCATCGACCGGCGTGGCAGGATGCTGTGGTCGCTGCCCAAGGGCCACATCGAGATGGGTGAGACTGCCGAGCAGACCGCCATCCGTGAGGTCGCCGAGGAGACGGGGATCCGCGGCGGCGTGCTTGCCGCGCTGGGGCGCATCGACTACTGGTTCGTCACCGACGGACGACGGGTGCACAAGACCGTGCACCACTATCTGATGCGGTTCTTGGGTGGGGAGCTGTGCGACGAAGACCTGGAGGTTGCCGAGGTGGCGTGGGTGCCGATCCGGGAACTGCCGTCCCGGCTGGCCTACGCCGACGAACGCCGCCTGGCCGAACGGGCCCACGAGCTGATCGACACGCTGCAGAACGACGGCGAGCACGCGTTACCGCCGCTCCCGCCGAGCGCGCCGCGGCGACGGCCGCAGACCCACTCCCGCACCCGGCACGCCAACGACCCGGAGGCGGGCAAGAAGAACGGTCACGGGCAGGGGCCGTGACGGCGCCGCACTCCCGCTGGGCAAGGTTGGTGCGTCTCGCCGCAGTGATCGGCATCGTGGCCGGTTTCGGGGTCCTGCTCACCGCCCCGCAGGCCACCCCGCTGGCCAGAGCGGGCGAGCCGACCGCGACGCCCTTCGTCCAGGTCCGCATCGACCAGGTGTCCCCGGACGTCGTCACCACCACCAGCGACCCCGTCGTCACCGTCAGCGGCATGGTCACCAACATCGGCGACCGCCCGGTCCGCGACGTGATGGTCCGCCTCGAACACGCATCGGCCGTCTCGGCCTCCCCCGGCCTGCGCACCTCACTGGACGGCAGCACCGACGAGTACGAGGCCGCCGCGGACTTCCTCACCGTCTCCCCGGAACTACAGCGCGGCCAGCAGGCCGGTTTCACCCTGTCCGCGCCGCTGCGCTCGCTCACCAAGCCGTCGCTGGCCGTCGACAAGCCCGGCATCTTCCCCGTCCTGGTCAACGTCAACGGCACCCCCGACTACGGCGCGCCCGCGCGCCTGGACAACGCGCGCTTCCTGCTGCCCGTGGTGGGCGTCCCCCCGGACAAAGCCGCAGGCGCTGAGGCCACCCCCGCCGTCGCACCCGAAACCACCAAACCCGTGTGGATCACCATGCTGTGGCCGCTGGCCGACCGGCCCCGGCTGGCTCCGGGCGTCCCCGGCGGCACCATCCCGGTCCGCCTGGTCGACGACGACCTGGCCAACTCGCTGGCCAACGGCGGTCGCCTCGACACGCTGCTGTCGGCGGCCGAACTCGCCACCAGCCGTGACGTCGACCCCGACGGCGCCGTCGGGCGTGCGCTCTGCCTGGCCGTCGACCCGGACCTGATCGTCACCGTCAACGCGATGACCGCCGGCTACGTCGTCTCCAACTCACCCGACGGGCCCGCCCAGCTCCCCGGCACGCCCACGCACCCGGGCACCGGCCAGACCGCCGCCGGCGCCTGGCTCAACCGGCTGCGCGCGCTGGCCCACCGCACCTGCGTGGCGCCGCTGCCCTACGCCCAGGCCGACCTGGACGCCCTGCAGCGCGTCAACGACCCCGGCCTGAGCTCCACCGCCACCCTCAGCAACGGCGAGATCATCGATCGCATCCTGGACGTGACCTCGGTCCGCGGCACCGCCCTGCTCCCGGATGGCCCGCTGACCAGCCGCGCGGTCAGCCTGCTCAACGCGGGTGACAACACGGTCGCCGTCGCCGCGGCCGACCTGTCCGCCCAGGACGCCGCCGACGCCGGCAGCGCCAACGTCACGCCGCACCGGCTGTCGCCCCAGGTGGTGGCGGCGCCGTTCGACCCCGCCGTGGGGGCGGCGCTCGCCGGAGCAGGTTCCAACCCGACCGTCCCGACCTATCTGGACCCGTCGCTGTCCATCCGGGTCAACCACGACTCGGCCACCGCCCGGCGCCAGGACGCGCTGGGCGCCATGCTGTGGCGCAGCCTCACCCCCGAGGCCGCCCCGCGCACCCAGATCCTGGTGCCCCCGGCGGTGTGGTCGCTGCAGGGTGACGACGCCCAGTTCATCCTGACCGCCCTGGCCACCTCCATCCATTCGGGGCTGGCCGTGCCGCGCCCGCTGCCCGCACTCGTCGCCGACGCGGCCGCCCGCATCGAACCGCCGGTGCCGCCCGGCGCCTACCCCTCCGAGCGGGGCAGGTTCAGCGACGAGATCACCGGCGAGATCACCGGCCAGGTGGGTCGGCTGTTCAAGCTGACCTCGGCGCTGATGACCGACGAGCGCACCGGCCTGACCGGGCCCCAGTACACCGCGCCGCTGCGCGAGGACATGCTGCGCGCGCTGAGTCAGTCGGTGCCGCCGGACACCCGCAACGGCCTCGCCCAACAACGCCTGGCGGTGGTGGGCACCACGATCAACGACTTCTTCGGCTCGGTGACCATCGTCAACCCGGGCGGCTCCTACACCCTGGCCACCGAGCACAGCCCGCTGCCGCTGGCCCTGCACAACGGCCTGGCCGTGCCGATCCGGGTGCGCCTGCAGGTCAAGGCGCCGCCAGGGATGACGGTGACCGACATGGGCGAGATCGAGTTGCCGCCGGGATACCTGCCGCTGCGGGTCCCCATCGAGGTCAACTTCACCCAGCGCGTCGCCATCGACGTCGGGCTGCGCACCCCGGACGGGACCGTCCTGGGCGAACCCGTGCGCCTGTCGGTGCATTCCAACGCCTACGGCAAGGTGCTGTTCGCGATCACGCTCACCGCCGCGGCGGTGCTGGTCATCCTGGCAGGGCGACGACTGTGGCACCGCTTCCGCGGCCAGCCCGACCCCGCCGACCTCGACCGCCCCGACCCGCCCGCGACCGGACACCTGCGGCTCCCGAGTGAGCGGGCGATCGAGCAGCGGGTCCACGAAGAGCACCGCGTATGAACCCCGCACCCCGAGGGGTGCAGCCGGCGCCGCAGCAAGCGACGCCACAACCGCCCCGTCATCAGCTCTCCCAGCCGCGCAGCACCGTTCCGCCGCCCGGCCTGCCGCCGCGCCCCGGCTGGACGCCGCAGCAGAAGCAGCTCGAGGAGCCCAAGCGGCCCCGGCCCGAGCAACTGTCCGACGCCGCGGTGGTGTCGCGGTCCTGGGGCATGGCATTCGCCACCCTGATCAGCAGACTCACCGGGTTCGCCCGGATCGTGCTGTTGGCCGCGATCCTGGGGGCGGCTTTGTCCAGCTCGTTCTCGGTGGCCAACCAGCTGCCGAACCTGGTCGCGGCCCTGGTCCTGGAGGCGACGTTCACCGCGATCTTCGTGCCGGTGCTGGCCCGCGCCGAGCAGGACGACCCCGACGGCGGCGCGGCGTTCGTGCGGCGGCTGGTCACCCTGGCCACCACCCTGCTGATCGTGGCCACCGTGATGTCCGTGGCCGCAGCACCGCTGCTGGTGCGGCTGATGCTGGGCCGCAACCCCGAGGTCAACGAGTCGCTGACCACGGCGTTCGCCTACCTGCTGCTGCCGCAGGTGCTGGTCTACGGCCTGTCCTCGGTGTTCATGGCGATCCTGAACACCCGCAACGTGTTCGGGCCGCCGGCCTGGGCGCCCGTCGTCAACAACGTCGTCGCCATCGCCACGCTCGGCGTCTACCTGGCCGTCCCCGGCGAGCTGTCGGTCGACCCCGTCGAGATGGGCAACGCCAAGCTGCTGGTGCTCGGTATCGGCACCACCCTGGGGGTGTTCGCGCAGACCGCGGTGTTGCTGGTGGCCATCGGGCGCCAGCACATCAGCCTGCGCCCACTCTGGGGACTCGACGACCGGCTCAAGCGCTTCGGCACCATGGCCGCGGCCATGGTGCTCTACGTGCTGATCAGCCAGCTCGGGCTGGTAGTCGGCAACCAGATCGCCGCTTCGGCCGCCGCGTCGGGACCGGCGATCTACAACTACACCTGGCTGGTGCTGATGCTGCCGTTCGGCATGATCGGCGTCACGATCCTGACGGTGGTGATGCCCCGGTTGAGCCGCAACGCCGCCGCCGACGACATTCCGGCGGTGCTCGCCGATCTGTCGCTGGCCACCCGCCTGACCATGATCACGCTGATCCCGGCGGTCGCGTTCATGACGGTCGGCGGGCCGGCGATGGGCAGTGCGCTGTTCGCCTACGGGCACTTCGGGCAGGTGGACGCCGGGTACCTGGGTGCGGCGATCGCGCTGTCGGCGTTCACCCTGATCCCCTACGCGCTGGTCCTGCTGCAGCTGCGCGTCTTCTACGCCCGCGAACAGCCGTGGACTCCGATCGTGATCATCCTGGTGATCACCTCGGTGAAGATCGCCGGCTCGCTGCTGGCCCCGCACGTCACCAGCAACAAGGATCTGATCGCCGGCTACCTCGGGACGGCCAACGGCCTGGGCTTCCTGGCGGGTGCCGTCGTCGGTCATTTCCTGCTCCGCCGCAGCCTGCGTCCCAAGGGCGGAACGCTGATCGACCTCACGACGGTACGCACGATCCTGGTCGCGATCGCGGCGTCGCTGCTGGCCGGCCTCGTCGCCCACGTCGCCGACCGCCTACTCGGCCTGCACCGGTTGACCGAGCATGGCGGCATGGGCTCGCTGCTGCGCCTGTTCCTGCTCGGGGTGATCATGGTGCCGATCCTGGCGGGGGTGATGCTCGGCGCACGCGTCCCCGAAGCCCGCGCGGCCGCCGCGGCCATCGGGCGCCGCGCCCGACGCGGGCAGCCGGCCCCGGCCCGCACAACGGTGTCGTCCGCAGGTCGCCACGTCACGTACCCTGAGCAAAGAAATTCGTCCCTGCCGGGGGGACATGCGGTACGGGAGCCGATCCGGCGCAGACCTCCGGTGGCCAGGGCCGGGCTAGCGAAAGGACCGGAGGTGACCGACCGCACTTCGGATAACGCCGCACCGAGTTCGATGGCCGGCGACGACTTCCAGCCCGACATTCCCAGTCGAGGAGCAACCCCACGGGATCGGCTTGCCGGCGACGTCGACCCCCGCGGACCGATCCCGTTCGACGCACCCCGCGAACGTGACGCCGAGCCGTCGCAGGACGAACTCAACCTGGTGCCCGGGGCCCGGATCGCAAACGGCCGCTACCGGCTGCTGCTCTCCCACGGCGGCACACCGCCGCTGCACTTCTGGCAGGCGCTGGACACCGCACTCGACCGCCAGGTCGCCCTCACCTTCGTCGACCCCGAAGGATCGCTGCCCGACGACGTTTTGCAGGAGATCCTGTCGCGCACCCTGCGGCTCAGCCGGATCGACAAGCCCGGCATCGCACGGATCCTCGACGTCGTGCACACCGGGTCCGGCGGCCTGGTGGTCTCGGAGTGGATCCGCGGCGGCTCACTGCAGGAGGTGGCCGACACCTCGCCGTCGCCGGTGGGGGCCATTCGCGCGATGCAGTCGCTGGCGGCCGCGGCCGACGCCGCCCACCGCGCCGGTGTCGCGCTGTCCCTCGACCATCCCGGCCGGGTGCGGGTCAGCATCGACGGCGACGTCGTGCTGGCCTACCCGGCGACGATGCCCGACGCCAACCCACAGGACGACATCCGCGGCATCGGCGCCGCGCTGTATGCGCTGCTGGTCAACCGCTGGCCGCTGTCCGAAACCGGGGTGCGCAGCGGCCTGGCTCCGGCCGACCGCGACGCCAACGGTCAGCCCGTCGAGCCGACCGTCGTCGACCGCGACATCCCGTTCCAGATCTCCGCGGTCGCAGTCCGCTCTGTCCAGGAGGACGGCGGAATACGCAGCGCCTCAACGCTTTTGAACCTGCTGCAACAGGCCACCGCGGTGGCCGACCGCACCGAGGTGATCAGTCCGATCGCCGAACCGCCCTCACCGGCCTCGCCCCGACGTGCGGCCGAGCGCGGCGGGGAGGTCTATTCCCGCCGTCGCCGTAACCTGCTGATCGGCCTCGGCGCGGGCGCGGCCGTCCTGCTGGTGGCACTGCTGGTGCTGGCCTCGGTGGTCAGCAAGATCTTCGGCGACGTCGGCAGCGGCCTCAAGGGCGACCAGCTCGGTCTGAACAACCCCACCTCGTCGGCGGCCACCGAGTCCCCGGGCAGTTCGGCGCCGTCGGGCAGCTTCGTCAAGCCCACCAAAGCCACCGTCTTCTCCCCCGGCGGCGACGCCGACAACCCCGGCGACGCGGGTAACGCGATCGACGGGAACCCCGGCACCGTGTGGCAGACCGACACCTACTCCGACGCAGTGCCGTTCCCCGGCTTCAAGAACGGGGTGGGACTGATGTTGCAGCTGCCCAAGCCGACGGTTGTCGGCGTGGTCGGCATCGACGTCTCGAGCACCGGGACCAAGGTGGAGATCCGGTCGTCGTCCTCGCCGAACCCGTCGAAGCTGGACGACACGACGGTGTTGACGCCGGCCACCGCGCTCAAGCCGGGTCACAACACCATCCAGGTCAAGGCGTCCTCGCCGACCTCGAACCTGCTGGTGTGGATCTCCACGCTGGGCACCACCGACGGCAAGAGCCGCGCCGACGTCTCCGAGATCACCATCCAAGCCGCTTCCTGATCGCAGGTGAAGTGCCGGGTGCCGGCCGATTGGTTACCGTCCGGCGGTGGGCTTGTGGGGAGCGGGACGGCAACGCACTGACACCGAATTGCTCGCGGCACACGTCGCCGGCGACCGCCACGCCTTCGCCGAACTGTTCCGCCGCCACCACCGCCGGCTCTACCGGCTGGCGCGGCTGTCCACCCCGAGCCGCGAAGACGCCGACGACGCCTTCCAGGACGCGATGCTCAAAGCGCACCGCAGCGCCGCCACATTTCGCGAGGGCGCCGCGGTCGGCACCTGGTTGCACCGCATCGTGCTCAATGCCTGCCTGGACCGGCTTCGCCACGCTCAAGCCCGCCCGACCGTCCCGTTTCAGGACGTACACCCGGTCAGCGACCGCACGTCGCAGGTGGAGACCGCCCTCGTGGTGCAGCGAGCGTTGCTGCGGCTCCCGATCCAGCAACGCGCCGCGGTGGTCGCCGTCGACATGCAGGGCTACTCCATCGCCGAGACGGCGCGGCGGCTGGGCGTGCCCGAGGGCACGGTCAAGAGCCGCTGCGCCCGCGGTCGGGCCCGCCTCGCCCACCTGCTGGGCTATCTCGACGCGGGCGCCGACGCCCTCGGGGCGAATTAGAGGCTGAGCCGCCCATGGCGGACACTGGGGCGGATGACTGCCGCCGACGACGATCCCCCGCTGACGGTCGAGGTCCTCGCCGACCTTCAGGCGGGTCTGCTCGATGACGAGACCGCCACCCGCGTGCGCCGGCGCGTCCGCACCGATCCCCAGGCGGCGGCGACGCTGCAGGCGCTGCAGCAGGTGCGCGGCGATGTCGCCGCTGCCGGCGCGGCCCCGGCGCACGACGCACCGCCGGAGGTCCTCGCGCGCGTCGCCGAGTCGCTGAAGGGTTCGCGCGCCGCGCACGCCGCCCGCCCGCCCCTGCGCCCGGCACGTGTCATCGCCGGCATCGCCGGGGTGAGCGCGGGGCTGGCGGCGGTCGGCATCGGAACCATGTCCCTGCTCAACGAACCGGACTCGGTACCCGGTGCACCGGTCACCGCCGATCACATCACCGTGTCCACGCCGGTCCCGGTGATACCGCTGTCGGACGCCGAGATCCGCGAGCTGACGCGTCGACCGCCCGATTTCGGCGCCCTCGCCAACGCTTCGCAGCGGGCGTCCTGCCTCGGCGGCCTGGGCTACCCCGCGACCGAGGAGGTGCTCGGCGCCCAGCCCGTCGAAGTCAACGCCCGCCCGGGGGTGCTGCTGGTGATGACCGGCGACACCTCGGACACCCTGGTGGCCTACGCCGTCGCGCTGAACTGCAGCGCCGCCGACACCGGCTTACTGGCCACGACCGCGATCCCGCGCGCATGACCGCCGCGCCAGTGTCGTGCGTCGCAGGCGGGAACACCCACGCCTACGCTGGCGTTCGTAGGATTGCAGATCACGCTCACTGATCAGCCTTCGTTCCGAAAGGTACGCATGACCGCTTCCTCAGACACCATCCACGACGTCATCGTCATCGGCTCCGGTCCCGCCGGATACACCGCCGCTCTCTACGCTGCCCGCGCCCAGCTCAAGCCGCTGGTCTTCGAGGGCATCTCCTTCGGCGGGGCGCTGATGACAACGACCGAGGTGGAAAACTACCCCGGGTTCCGCGACGGCATCACCGGCCCGGAACTGATGGACCAGATGCGCGAGCAGGCGCTGCGGTTCGGCGCCGACCTGCGCATGGAAGACGTCGAGTCCGTGTCGCTAGACGGGCCGGTCAAGTCCGTGGTCACCGCCGAGGGCGAGACGTTCCGGGCCCGCGCCGTCATCCTGGCCATGGGTGCGGCCGCCCGCTACCTGCAGGTGCCCGGCGAGCAGGAGTTGCTCGGCCGCGGCGTCAGCTCCTGTGCCACCTGTGACGGCTTCTTCTTCCGCGACCAGGACATCGCCGTCATCGGCGGTGGCGACTCCGCCATGGAGGAGGCCACCTTCCTCACCCGGTTCGCCCGCAGCGTCACCCTGGTGCACCGCCGCGAGGAGTTCCGCGCCTCCAAGATCATGCTCGAGCGGGCGCAGTCCAACGAGAAGATCACTATCTTGACCAACAAGGCGGTCCTTGGCGTGGACGGCGACACCTCGGTCACCGGACTACGCCTGCGCGACACGGTCACCGGCGAGGAATCCACGCTGCCGGTCACCGGCGTGTTCGTCGCGATCGGTCACGAACCGCGCTCGGCTCTGGTCCGCGACGCCATCGAGGTGGACCCGGACGGCTACGTCCTGGTCCAGGGACGCACCACCAGCACATCGCTGGACGGTGTGTTCGCCGCCGGCGACCTGGTCGACCGCACCTACCGGCAGGCCATCACCGCGGCCGGCAGCGGCTGCGCGGCGGCCATCGACGCCGAACGGTGGCTGGCCGACCACGAAGCGACCGGGCCCGCCGACAGTACCGAATTGATTGGAGCACAACGATGAGCGATTCCGGCAAGTCCACGATCGAAGTTTCCGACGCCTCGTTCGGCACCGACGTGTTGGCCAGCAATAAGCCTGTGCTGGTTGACTTTTGGGCCACCTGGTGCGGGCCGTGCAAGATGGTGGCCCCGGTGCTGGAAGAGATCGCCGCCGAACGGTCGGCGGAGCTCACCGTCGCCAAGATCGACGTGGACGCCAACCCCGAGACGGCACGCGATTTTCAGGTCGTTTCGATCCCCACGATGATCCTCTTCAAGGACGGCGAGCCGGTGAAGCGGATCGTCGGCGCCAAGGGCAAGGCGGCGTTGCTGCGCGAGCTGGCCGACGCGGTTCCCAACCTGTCCTGACGGCCCCTGTCGAGCGTTTCTCCTTGCGGAAACGAGCCCGTGATTGGCCTGGGGTTTTCTCGATATCGGCGAGGATCTGCGACAATAGCGATTAACTGTGCCGCTTGTGGCGGCGATGTCAATTAGTCCCGGAGGGCCCTTGGTATGCCGAGTTCGCGCCGCGAAGACGGCGACGCGCTGCGCTGTGGCGACCGTGGTGCCGCTGTCACCGAGATCCGGGCGGCGCTGGCCGCGCTGGGGATGCTGGAAGGCCCCGACGACGAACTGACCACCGGCAGGCACGTCGCGGCCGACGTGTTCGACGGTGAGCTCGACCATGCGGTGCGGGCGTTCCAGCAGCATCGTGGACTGCTGGTGGACGGCATCGTCGGCGAGGCCACGTACCGGGCATTGAAGGAGGCTTCCTATCGCCTCGGTGCGCGCACGCTGTATCACCAGTTCGGCGCACCGCTGTACGGTGACGACGTTGCCACGCTGCAGGCCCGGTTGCAGGACCTCGGTTTCTACACGGGTTTGGTGGACGGGCATTTCGGCTTGCAGACGCACAACGCGCTGATGTCCTATCAACGCGAGTACGGCATGTCCGCGGACGGCATCTGCGGCCCGGAAACGTTGCGGTCGTTGTACTTTCTGAGCTCCCGGGTCAGCGGTGGTTCGCCGCACGCGATCCGCGAGGAAGAGCTGGTGCGCAGCTCCGGCCCGAAGCTGTCGGGGAAGCGGATCATCATCGATCCGGGCCGCGGCGGAGGCGACCACGGTCTGATCACCCAAGGTTCGGCCGGCCCGATCAGCGAAGCAGACGTGTTGTGGGACTTGGCAAGTCGGCTCGAAGGCCGGATGACCGCCATCGGCATGGAGACCTTCCTGTCCCGGCCCACCAACCGCAGTCCGTCGGACGCCGAGCGCGCCGCCACGGCCAATTCCGTTGGCGCAGACCTGATGATCAGCCTGCGGTGTGAAACTCAGACCAGCCCGTCGGCCAACGGCGTTGCCTCATTTCACTTCGGCAATTCACACGGCTCGGTGTCCACCATCGGCCGCAACCTCGCCGACTTCATCCAACGGGAAGTGGTCGCCCGCACCGGATTACGTGACTGCCGGGTGCACGGCCGGACGTGGGATCTGCTGCGGTTGACCCGGATGCCGACCGTACAGGTCGATGTCGGCTACATCACCAACCCGGGTGACCGCGAGATGCTGATCTCGACGCAGAGCCGTGACGCCATCGCCGAAGGTATTCTCGCCGCGGTCAAGCGGCTGTACCTGTTGGGCAAGAACGACCGTCCCACTGGGACATTCACCTTTGCCGAACTGCTGGCCCACGAATTGGCCGTGGAGCGCGAGCGGGCCAGCCGGCTCAGCGGTTCCTAGTCTCGCAATCGTCGACCTGACGGGCCGCCGGCGTAGTCTCGCCGGCCGTCATCTCACTGCCGACTGAAGCAGCGGACGCCGCCCCCACCGGTTGTTGCAGCTGCGCGGCCTCCAGCAGTCGCTCGAGGGCCGCCTCGACTTCGGCCTTCCACCCCAGCCCCTTGTCCAGTTCGAGGCGCAGTCGCGGGAAGTACGGGTGCGGCGCGACCACCACGAAGCCGGCGTCGATCAGGAAGTCGGCATCGATGATGCAATGTTCGACCGAGCAGTCGCCGAGCGCGTCGAACACCGGCCGCACGTCGTCGTCCACCGGCTCCTGCAACTCCGTCGCCGCTGCAGTGCGCCCGAAAGCCTCCAGCGCGCGGACGCCGCGGCGCACCAGTTCCTCGATGACGCGCGTGATCAAGTGGTGCGGGAGATCCTCGTCCGCCTGCCCCCGCTCGATACCCATCGAAGTCAGGAGCACCGCGTCGGCGGAGACCGGCGCGGTGGGAAAGCGGGTCGCGCGCGGAACCGCGCGCGGCGGGGCATACAGGACGTAGCCCAGGCAGGGTGGTTCGGCCTGGCTGCGTTCGTCAGGAATCGCCGTCGCAACCTGGCCGCAGGAGCCCCACTCCAGCATGACCATCGACAGCCACGCCTCTTTTTCGAATTCCGGATCGGCGAGGTGCTCGTCCTTGCCGAGCGTCCCCGGATCGACTTCCCAGAAGACGCAGCGACGCGCGTGCTTGGGGAGCTGCTCGAAGGCTTCGAGCCGCAGCGCTGTAATCCGAGCTGACACTAGTCTCCTAGCCTCCGTGCGGTACCCGAGCCCATGGCCTCATTCCTGCGCGGGCGCCGGTCCGCAGTGCGATCCACCCGACTTGTGGCGGATGCGTACCGGCAACCCCTCCAGGATAGGAGAGTCGATCGCCGTCCGGCCAGTGTTGGCCCTCGTCCGCGGCTCCCGCGACCCTGCCGCGGCCCGGTCGGGGCTCGAAATCGCTTGATGCACACCACATCTCCGTTGAATGGCGGTGCCCACTGCCGGACGGAAAACGGTTCCGAAACGGCTCAGTGTCACAGTGACGTAATTACAGAATATGTCGGGTCATACCGTTTCACGGCGTCTTCGCGGTCATCAGGTCGATGATTCGCTGGAGGTCGTCGACCGAACCGAACTCGACCACAATCTTGCCTTTTCGTTTGCCGAGGGCCACCGTCACCCGCGTGTCGAAGGCGTTCGACAGCCGCTCAGCGACGTCCTGCAGTCCGGGCATCTGGATCGGCTTGCGTCGCGGTGGCGTGGGCGCCGCCCCGTCCCCCCGGTTGGCCAGGGTCACCGCCTCCTCGGTGGCCCGCACCGAAAGGCCCTCGGCGACGATGCGGCTCGCCAACTCCTCCTGGGCCTCCGCGCCGGCTTCCAACGACAGCAGGGCCCGGGCGTGGCCGGCCGACAGCACCCCTGCCGCCACCCGGCGCTGCACCGGGATGGGCAGCTTGAGCAACCGGATCATGTTGGTGATGAGCGGACGCGAGCGGCCGATCCGGGCCGCCAGCTCATCGTGAGTGACCCCGAACTCGTCGAGCAACTGTTGATACGCGGCTGCCTCTTCCAACGGATTCAGTTGTACCCGGTGGATGTTCTCCAGCAAGGCATCGCGCAGGAGGTTGTCGTCCCCGGTCTCGCGGACAATCGCCGGGATGGTCGACAGGCCGGCCTCCTGGGCGGCCCGCCATCGCCGCTCCCCCATCACGATCTGGTAGTGCGCACCGCTCGTCGATCCCGGCACGGCGCGCACCACGATGGGCTGCAACAGGCCGAACTCACGGATCGAGTGCACCAACTCCGACAGTGCTTCGTCGTCGAACACCTGACGGGGCTGGCGGGGGTTGGGCTCGATGTCCGAGGGCGCTATCTCCCGGTACACCGCACCCATCGCGGCGGCGTCCGGAAGCGGCCCGCCGATCACGACATCGGCGGCCGCCGAGCCCATCCGCGGCCCGAACGTCGAAGCGTCGCCCTCGACCGGTCCGGTGGGAATCAGCGACGCCAGGCCGCGGCCAAGACCGCCCTTCCTGCGTGACGGATTGCTCATTGCCTTCCCCTCCCGGCAGACGGCCGACCGCGTTGAGCGAGTTCGCGACTGGCGTCGAGATAGCTCATCGCTCCACGCGAGCCAGGATCGTAATCGATGATCGTCATGCTGTAGCCCGGCGCCTCCGATACCTTCACACTGCGCGGGATCACCGTCCGTAAGACCTTGTCCCCGAAGTAGCGGCGGACTTCCTCGGCAACCTGGTCGGCCAGTTTCGTGCGGCCGTCGTACATCGTGAGGATCACCGTGGTGACGTCGAGCTGAGGATTCAGATGCGCCTTCACCATCTCGATATTGCGCATCAGCTGCGAGACTCCCTCGAGGGCGTAGTACTCGCACTGGATGGGGATCAGCACCTCGGGAGCGGCGACCAACGCGTTGATCGTGAGCAGTCCCAGCGAGGGCGGGCAATCGATGAAGACGTAGTCGAAGTCGAAGTCGTCGAGCTCCGCCAGGGCGTTGCGCAACCGGTTCTCGCGGGCCACCATGCTGACCAATTCAATCTCGGCACCCGCCAGATCGATCGTGGCCGGCACGCAGAACAACCGCTCGCTGTGCGGGCTGCGCCGGAGTGCCTCACGCAAGGTGACTTCGCCAATGAGGACTTCATACGACGACGGAGTCCCCGACTGGCGGTCCGCGATACCCAGGGCGGTGCTTGCGTTGCCCTGCGGGTCGAGATCGATGACGAGAGTCTTGAGTCCCTGGACCGCCAGCGCTGCCGCGAGGTTGACCGCGGTCGTGGTCTTCCCCACCCCGCCCTTCTGGTTCGCGATCGTGAACAGCCGCCTCTGCGGTGGCCGTGGCAACGGATCGTGGGTCGAGTGCAGAACCCGAACCGCGCGTTCGGCCGCGGCGCCTATGGGTGTGTCGAACTCGGTCGATGTTTCACGTGAAACATTCACCGTGGGATTGTGCGCTTCCGCTGACGTCGCCGCCACTCCTGCGGCGCTCACCGCTTCGATCCCCGATTCGGGCGCCCACGTTCGGCCACCACCACGGTCGCGGGTTGATCCAAAATGTTCACGCCACACCTCACCACCCTGACATTGACGACGCCTGAAGCCTCCATCACACGCCGGTGCTCACGCACTTCGTCGGGAGCACGCTCCCCCTTGATCGCGACCATCAGTCCGCCTTGCCTCAACAACGGCATACTCCACTTCGTCAACTTGTCCAGTGCTGCTACCGCACGGGACACCGCGGCGTCGACGCCACTCAATTGGTCCCGAACCGAACGCTCTTCCGCGCGACCACGCACCACCTCGATGGAGAGCCCGAGTTCGTCCACGACTTCGCGCAGAAAGTCGCTGCGGCGCAGCAGCGGCTCGAGTAGTACCAGCCGAAGGTCGGGGCGGGCGATCGCCAGCGGGATTC
Source organism: Mycobacterium sp. Z3061 (assembly GCF_031583025.1). Taxonomy (NCBI): domain Bacteria; kingdom Bacillati; phylum Actinomycetota; class Actinomycetes; order Mycobacteriales; family Mycobacteriaceae; genus Mycobacterium; species Mycobacterium pumcae. Next base: position 6,787,329 of record NZ_CP134062.1, read on the forward strand.
CGGGCAATCCCGCTCCACTGCCGATATCGACGACTCGTGCGCCGGGGTCCAGCAGCTCGCCGACGACGGCTGAATTCAGAAGGTGCCGCTCCCAGATTCGATCGACCTCACGCGGCCCGAGTAGTCCCCGCTCCACGCCGACACTCGCCAGGATTCTCCCGTACCGTTCGGCGATGCCGAGCCGCTCACCGAAAACCTCGGCGGCCACGGCGTCGGCTGACCCCGAAGTCAGACGTTCGGCCGGGTCCGGCGAATCGATATGTTTCACGTGAAACATTCCCTCCGCTCTCCCCGTGCCCGACGTGATCCTCGCACTTGCGACCAAACCGCATGGAACTACATTCCTGTAACTCCGATAGTCACAGCCTGGTCACAGATGGTCACATCTCAGTCACGCAGTACGACGACGCGCCGTGACGGCTCCACGCCCTCGCTTTCGCTGTGCACACCGGGCACGGCCGCGACCGCGTCGTGCACGATCTTGCGCTCGAACGGGGTCATCGGCGACAGCGCTTCGCGCTCCCCCGTCTCTGCAACGCGGCGCGCGACCTTGTCGCCCAGCGCCGCCAATTCCTCACGGCGCCGGCGTCGCCAGCTTGCGATGTCCAGCATCAGGCGGCTGCGCACACCGGTCTTCTGGTGCACCGCCAGCCGGGTCAACTCCTGCAGCGCGTCCAGCACCTCACCACCGCGACCGACCAACTTGTTCAGGTCGTCACTGCCGTCGATGCTCACGACGGCCCGGTTGCCCTCGACGTCCAGGTCGATGTCCCCGTCGAAGTCCAACAGGTCCAGCAGCTCTTCCAGGTAGTCACCGGCGATCTCGCCCTCGGCGACCAACCGCTCTTCGAGATCGTCGGATTCCTCCGCGGTGTCCACATCCTCCGCATCCGGCGCAACTGTCGCCGCATCGGGTTCGAGTTCAGTGGTGTCAGCGTCCGTCATGGCTCTTACTCCCCTCATCCACGGGTTGGTGTTCGCGGCCTCTCGCCGCGTTGTTCTTGCTTGGTGTTCTTGGGTTCCGGCCTGACGGCCCGAGCCCGGCAAGTTCAAGCGGCTACTACCGTTTGCGCTTCTTCGGCCGTGCCCCCGGACGCGGCGTGCGGCCCGGGCCGCTACTTCGGTTCACCGTATTCGGTTTGGCGGACGGAGCCTGGGGGCTCTTGTCGGCGGGCTTCGCCTCGGCCTGTCCGTCAATGTCCACTTCTTCGGTCTCTGACGGACCGGCGTCAGCCGATGCGGTCTCCACCGCTGATCCCGTGCTCGTCGCCGAAGTCGACTTGGTGCGCTTGGGCTTGACTCCCGGCGCGGGCGCGTTGGCCGCCCGCCGCTCCAGCGCTTCCTGCTTCTTCGCCTCGTCTTCTTTCTCGATCATCCCGAAGACGTAGTGCTGCTGACCGAAGGTCCAGATGTTGTTGGCGAACCAGTACAGGATGATCGCCAGCGGCAGGAACGGACCACCGACAACGACGCCCAGCGGAAACACGTACAGCGCCAGCTTGTTCATCATCGCCGTCTGCGGATTGGCGGCCGCCTCCGGACTCTGCCGCGCCACCGATGCCCGACTGTTGAAGTAGGTCGCCACCCCGGCAAGGATCATCACCGGCACCCCGACCGCGATCACCGCGGGGCGACTGAAATGCTCGAACGCATCCAACCCGCCCTTCTGGGTCATCGAAGCACCGATGGGTGCGCCGAACAGGTTGGCCTTCAGGAAGTTCTGGACGTCGAGCGCAGTAAAGACGTAGTTGCCGATCATCTTGTTCTGCTCGACCGACATCGACTGCAACCCGATGCCGCCGGTGGTGCGGTTGAAGGAGCGCAGCACGTGGTAGAGCCCGAGGAACACCGGGATCTGGGCCAGCATCGGCAGACAGCCCAGGATCGGGTTGAAGCCGTGCTCGCGTTGCAGCTTCTGCATCTCCAGTGCCATCCGCTGACGGTCTTTGCCGTACTTCTTCTGCAGGGCCTTGATCTGCGGCTGCAGTTCCTGCATCTGCCGAGTGGTACGGATCTGGCGGACGAACGGCTTGTACAGCAGAGCGCGCAGGGTGAAGACGAGGAACATCACCGACAGTGCCCAGGCAAAGAAATTGTCCGGTCCCAGCAGGAACGCGAACGCCTTGTACCAGAGCCACATGATCCATGACACCGGGTAGTAGATGAAGTCCAAGCTGAAGAAATCAAACAACAGATTCACTCTCCCCTTGCTTCGCCGGACGGTCCTCGACCGCCCCGGGCGAGATGTCCACGTGGACCGGGCCCTCGCGGCGCTCCGGAATTGGATCCCATCCTCCCCGATGCCAGGGACCACACTTACCAAGCCTGACAACCGCCAGCCAGCTCCCGCGAATCACTCCGTATTCGGTGAGAGCTTCCACGGCGTACTGGCTACAGGTGGGAACGAACCGACAGGTCGCCGGGCGCAGCGGCGACACCATGTGCCGGTAGAGCTGGATGAGATAGATCAACGCACGCGCGACCGGGGTGCCGACCCTGCCGGCGGAGCGCACCGCGCTCGCAGGGTTGCACACCGAACCGGTCACCGCTCGGTACCCGCCATGTCGAAAGCCCGCCGCAAACCACTGCGCAACTGCTGTTCCAGCCACGCCGAAGAGACGTGCCGGCTGCTGGGCAGCGCGCGGATCACCACCTGGTCGCGCGGATGCAAGCTCGCCAACAAAGGCCGGGCCACGTGCCGCAGCCGTCGCGCCACCCGGTGTCGTTCCACCGCGGTCCCGACGCGCTTGGCGATGATCAGACCCACCCGGGGCCCCTCCGCGTCCTCGCGCTGACTCGCCCGACGAACGTGCACGATGACATCGGGCTGCACCGTGCGCATCCCGTACTTCACCGTCGCGTCAAACTCGGTCGACCGCCTCATGCGGTTCCGTGCGGAAAGCACCGCTGGGAAACCCGAGCTGCGATCAGGCAGTTAAAGCGCGGCGACCCTTAGCACGCCGGTTGGCCACAATCGCCCGTCCGGCACGCGTGCGCATCCGCAGCCGGAAACCGTGGACGCGGGCCCGACGCCGGTTGTTCGGCTGGAACGTCCTCTTGCCCTTGGCCACCGCGTTCTCCTCGCTGTGTATGGCATAACAGTCCGCCCGCTCATGCTCGGCAACTCGTGGGCGAAGGTGTTCTCGCTTGCTGGCCGGCGCGGTCCCCGAGGTGCTGATTCCGGGTCGCAGCCGTATCGCCGACTTTCGGGCGACTGTTTGAGGGTACTGACGAGGCTTCTCCTGGTCAAACCTCGCCCGCCACAGCAGACTCACCGCCATCGTCCCAGTCCCGCAAACACCGGTCCGGCATCAAGGTCCCGGATAGCAGGATCATGAAGAACGCCAGCAGAATACAAAGAACTGTTGGCAGCGCGAACGAAAACTGTTAGCTTCGGGCGGGGTAGTTTCCAAGCCGGTACGGACTTGGAACTCTGTCGACAATGACACTGAAGCGAGGATGGCGGATCGACTAGCTGATCGGGCAATCAAGTGGTTGTCTACAGCACGAAGATCGCAAGCCGTTGCCGGTAGGCTGCGGCTTACTATTGACCTTCCTTTCCACATCTGTGGATAACCATGTGGACAGGTGCGCTGTTGCTACCGAAGTGTTGTACTCCGAGCGTCGGACCAGGGAGATGCGTCG